>NZ_JANUCQ010000002.1:0-300000 GCF_024807035.1 Methanococcus voltae PS | reverse complement strand
ATTAATTAAAGAAAATACTCAATATATCAAAAAATACTATAAAAATACTATAAAAATATTATACGAATATTTGATAAATAGCAATTAAATTATGTTATTACTTAATAAATTTGTTATTTATCTAAATTATCGAGTTTATAATTAATGGTGATTAAATGGTTATGATTGGAGCTTCAATATTGTCTGCTAACTACGGACATATGGCGGAAGAAGTAAGAAAAGCAGAAGAAGCGAAAGTTGACTTTTTCCACGTTGATATTATGGATGGTCACTTTGTACCTAACTTAAGTATGGGTTTAAAGGTACCTGAATACTTAAAAGATATTACACACGGAACAGATATAGATGTTCACTTAATGGTTGAAAATCCAGACATATTTATCCCAAAAATAGCTGAAGCTTCAGATATGATTTCATTCCACGCAGAATCTACAAAATATTTATTCAGAACAGTAGATTTGATAGCAGACCATGGCGCAAAGCCAATAATAGCATTAAATCCATCTACCGGTCTCACAAATATCGAATATGTACTCGAAAACTTATACGGGGTACTTATAATGACTGTAGAGCCAGGATTTTCTGGTCAATCATTCATAAACCCAATGGTAAAAAAGATTGACAAATTGAAAAATTTAATACTTACAGAAGGATACGATACAAAAATATTCGTAGATGGTGGTATAAACACTAATACTGCACCTAAAGTTGTTGAATCAGGAGCTGACGCTTTAGTTGCTGCATCTGCAATATATGGAAAGGATGACGTTGTAAAAGCTGTTCAAGATTTAAGAGCTTCTGCAAATTTCAAAATTTAATCAAAATTAATCAAAATTAATCAAAATTAATCAAAATTTAATATATTGATTTAATAAATATAAGTTAAACTAACGGTGAAACAATGAATGGAGTTAAAAAGGCAATGAGAGAAGCCTATGGTGAAACATTAGTTGAATTGGGCGAAAAAAATGAAAATATTGTAGTTTTAGATGCGGATTTATCAGGTTCTACAAAAACAGCTCTTTTCTCAAAAAAATACCCTGAAAGATTTTTCAATGCAGGTATTGCAGAGCAAAACATGATTGGAATGTCCGCAGGTCTTGCAAGAACTGGAAAAACCGTTTTTGCATCTACATTTGCAATGTTTGCAACTGGTAGGGCTTGGGAACAGATAAGAAACTCAATAGCGTACCCTAAATTAAATGTAAAAGTATGCGCAACTCACAGTGGCGTAACTGTAGGTGAAGATGGAGCTTCCCACCAAATGACCGAAGATTTGGCAATTATGAGAGTTATACCAAATATGGTAGTTTTAGCACCTGCAGATTACTATGAAGCTAAAAGCGTTATTAGATGGTGTGCAAATTACGAAGGACCAGTTTATGTAAGAATGCCAAGAGGAAACACCGAACTTATATTTGATAACGAAGAAGATGCAAAATTCGAATTAGGAAAAGCAAGAAAATTAAAAGAAGGAACTGATATAACAATTATCGCAACCGGTGAAGTAGTACCAGAAGCTTTAAAAGCATCAGAATACTTAAGCAATGAAGGAATAAGCGCTGAAGTAGTATCTATGACTTCAATAAAACCTATTGACGAAGTTGCAATATCATTTGCAAAAGATATAATCGTAACTTTGGAAGACCACAACGTAATCGGTGGTTTAGGTGGAGCTGTTTCAGAAGTTGTTTCTTCAAAAGGTCTCAATAAAAGAGTTTTAAGAATCGGTATAAATGACACATTCGGTAAATCTGGACCTGCAAACGAATTGTTAACCTACTACAAGTTAGATGGTAAAAGCGTAGCTGAAACAATTGTTAAAAACTTATAAATCTTAAATTTTTATTCTTTTATTCTTTTATTCTTTTTTTTTAATTATTAAGTATTAAGTATTGTTTTATTATTTTTATAGAACTAATTTCTTTTTTTTATTTACAATATCCATTTCCAAAAATCTTTATATAATTTAGCACATAAAAAGAATATAAAATATATATTTTTAAATTTAATACAAATTACAAATAATTCCAATAATTCCAATTATTATGATAAAATACAAATATAAAATACAAGTATACTGAATAATAACACTGTTGAATACACTGTTAAAGGCTTTAAAAACAAAAATTCGGTGAAATAATGTTTATGCGTGAAATTGAATTGAAAGGGCACATTGTAGATAGCATGATTATGACAAAAGTTTTCGATACTACCTTGGAATTGGGCGGAGACTATAAAGTTTTAGAATTTGATATAGGAAAAGAAAAAACTGACCCTTCCTATGCAAAGCTCTTAATTATCTCAAATGAGAGTCAACAGCACCTTGAGAGCATATTGGAAGAATTACAAAACATTGGTGCAGATATTCCCGAAGTTCAAGATGTTAATTTGAAACAAGCTGAAAAAGACCAGTGCTTACCTAAAGGGTTTTATTCAACAACAAACCACCAAACTTTTGTTAAATTAAATGGTGAGTGGATTAGTGTACAACATCCAAAAATGGATGCTGTAATAACTGTAGACCCTGTCGCAAAAACCGCTGAAACAAAGGTTATACGTAAAATTAAAGCTGGCGACTATGTTGTAGTAGGTCACAGCGGTATTAGAATCGTACCTCCTGAAAAACCAAGAGACGCCGGTCAATTATTCGAATTCATGAATTCTGAAGTTTCTTCTGAAAAACCAAAGGAAGCCATAATTAGAAAAATTGCAAAGGAAATGTTTGAAATCAAACAGGAATATCAAAAGAATTTAAAAGAAGGCAAAAAAGAAGGCGGTATTGCAATAGTGGGTGGTCCTGCAATTATACATACCGGTGGAGGAGAAGCTTTAGCTAAATTGGTGGAAATGGGATATGTTCAAGGTCTTTTAGCAGGTAACGCACTCGCAACGCACGATATCGAGAGTGTATTATATGGCACTTCATTAGGTATTAATATAGAATCTGCAAACCCTGTTGTAGGTGGTCATAAACACCATATTTACGCAATAAACGATGTAAACAAAGCAGGAAGCATAAGAAATGCTGTAGAACAAGGTATAATCACAAAAGGTATTATGTACGAATGTATAAAGAATGATGTACCTTACATATTGGCAGGAAGTATAAGGGACGATGGACCGCTCCCAGATGTAGTTACTGATTCCGTAGAAGCTCAGGACATCATGAGAAGCATGGTTATGGACAAAAAAATGGTTATTATGATGGCAACGCTCTTGCATTCAATAGCAACCGGTAATTTAATGCCATCGTCTGTAAAAACCGTGTGTGTAGATATATTACCTGCAACAGTTACAAAATTAATGGACAGGGGGACGTCCCAAGCAATTGGTGTTGTAACGGACATAGGTGTATTTTTAGTCTTATTGGCAAAAGAATTGGAAAAATTGGAAAATGAACACAATAGTAAAAAATAAATTAATAATAGATTAATAATTAATAATAGATTAATAATTAATAAAATAGAATACTATAAAATAGTAATGGATGATATAATGGATAAACAACTTAGAAATTCGCAAGAATTACTTAAAAAATCAATAGAATCAATTTCAAAATTGGAACAAGAGAAATTGATAGAACTTAAAAAACAGAATATGGGCAATAAAAATGGTGCTGAAAATGGTGACAGTGCGAACACCAAAAATGCTGAAAAAACCCATAAAGACGCAAAAGCAGGTAGTATTAACATATTAGAGCTTAAAAAAGCAGCCTATGATTTAATAGAAGCTGACGAATACGTGTACAAAAAAGCTCCTAATCACGAATTAACAAAAGAAGAAGCTGAAGAGTTTACCAAAATAATATTGGACGCTCAAAAAAGTTTAAATAACGTTTTAGAAGCTTTTGGATTTGAGCAAGAAAAAACTATCATAAATCTTGACTCTGAGGCGTTATATTTAGTTAGCAATAAAAAATTAATAAAAATATTGAACGAAATAAACGAAGAAGCAAACAAAGCAATGGGAATAACTTTAAAGACTAATTTAAACATTATTTCGACAGAAGGTGTTTTAGAACCTGAAGATATGCTAGTTATTAATCCAAAAATGCCTGAAAAAGCCTTAAAGGGTATTGAAAAGAAATGTACGATTACAAAGGAAAATATCCAAAAAATAATCGATAACAAAAAACCTACTGCCATATTTGTAGTATTCAAAGAAGGAGATAAAGCTGACGAATTAATTTTAAAGAGGGCAGAAGCTTTATACGATGCTAAAAAATTACCTTTAGAAGAATTACAAATACTTTAATCGATTGAATTATACGTCTATAATTTTAATTATACCCCCTATAATTCTATAATATTTTTAATTATTAACTGAGATGATTTTATGATTGATGATAAAATAAGAAATGTAGTGAAAGAATTTAAAGCATACGTTCCGGGAAAATCAAAAGAAGAAATCGCAAGAAAATATAATTTAGACCCTGAAACAATTATAAAATTAGGTTCAAACGAAAATCCTTGGGGTTGCTCACCAATGATTAAAAATAAATTACTCGAAGAGTTACCGAAATTTAGTCAGTATCCTGAATCAATAAACCCGCTTTTATTACATGAGATAGCCGATTTTGCAAATGTACCAAAAGAAAACTTAATCGTGGGTGGAGATGGTGCAGATGAAGTAATAGACCTTATTATGAGGATTTTAATTGATGAAGGCGACGAAGTTATAATACCAATACCAACATTTACACAATATGCAATTTCCGCAAAAATACACGGTGCAAATATAAAATGGGCTAAATACGATGAGGAAAACGACTTTAAATTAGATTTAGAAAGTGTTTTAAGTCAAATAACTGATAAAACAAAAGTTATTTTCATATGTACACCAAATAACCCAACTGGTAATGTAGTCCCTACTGATGATATTAAGAAAATCGTTGAAGCTACTGACGCTCTTGTAATGATTGACCACGCTTATATTGAATATTCAAGAAAAGAATATGATTTAACCGATTGGGCTTTAAAATACGATAATGTACTAGTATTAAGAACCTTCTCAAAAGTTTTAGGTCTCGCAGGTCAAAGAATCGGATACGGTGTTTCAAGTGCAAAGGTAATCGATTATATGATGAGGATAAGACCAGCGTTCAGTTTAACAAGAGCTACGCAAATTTCAGCAATCGCTACACTTCAGGATAAGGAATTTATTTATAAAAGTCTCGATGACGGAATAAGGAGTCGAGAAATGATATACGACGGAATAAAACAGTTTAAAGAACTAGACGTTTACCCAACTGAAGCGAATTACATGCTCGTAAAAGTTAAAAATGGTATGAATTCTTCACAATTTACCGAGGAATTGCTTAAAAAAGGCGTTATTGTTAGGGATTGTTACTCTTTCACCGGATTAGAACCTTATTACGTAAGAGTATCTATAGGAACCTTTGAAGAAAATGAAAGATTTTTAAATATACTTAATGAAATCGTTGAATAAAAAGAATAACAAAGAAAATTAAAAATATATATTAAATGTAAAAATTAAAATTAAAAAATAAAATTATTCTATTTTATATATTCTATTTTATATTATTTGTATAATTCAATTACTTTTTCCCTATTTAACGAAGCTAAGAAGCTACCTAATTTAGGGCCGTATTTTTTGCTTAATAACATAGCGTATGAAGCTCCAAAAGCGTCTTTAGGGTCTAATTCTAATGAATTAGCTACTTCATAGATTAACTCGTGCAAGTTCATTGCAGTAATGTCCTGAGTTTCAAGAGCTTCAAATCTTGCAATAAATGTGTTAACCCATTCTTTTTGGGCATCTGAAAGTTTTTCATACTCCATTTTTGCCTGTTCTTTTGTATTAATGATTAATTTTTCACCGTAATTTTTAGCCCAGTTTTTACTCATTTCAAGTCTTGCAATAAGTCTGGTTTTATCAAATTCGGTAAATTCTTCCACATTGTAGCCATTTCGACTTAATATGTCGTATGCTCTTTCCATATCAATTTCTTCGTTATCTGCAATTGCAATTTGTGCAATAATTGAACAGAATTTGTATGCTACTTGAACAGGTAATTTTTCAGGAATATTTGAAGTTACAACCTCGTATAACCTAATTTTATCGAGGTCATTTGTATTTATTTCTTCTTCCGGATTATTTTTCTGTTTTTCAATTAATTCGAAGTATTTTCTTTCTAACTCGTCGTAATCGTCAACTATGTTAGGAATTCCTTTTAAATCAAAGTCGATGTGTTTTGAAGGTTTACTTCTTACTAATAAGAATCTCAATATTTCAGGATGGCAAATCTCATTCCAATCCTTAACTGCAAATACAACACCTGCAGATGAAGACATAGGAACGGCTTTATCTCCCACTTTCAATTGAATCCATTCATAAATCATTTTTTCAGGTGGAACGTATCCATAAACCATTCTTGAGATTTTAACACCTGTATCATATGAACCGCCGGACGCACCGTGGTCTTTACCCATAGGTTCTGCAGTTACGCCGAATATTTGCCATCTAGCAGGCCAGTCAACTCTCCATGGTAATTTACCGATTCCATCGAATGGTTGAACGGTATTTTCAAATCCACAGTCGGAACAAACGTAGGTAATTGTTTTATCTTCGCTATTGTATCCTAATATTTTCGTGTTTATCATTTTACCGCATTTTTCACAAACAACGTTTAAAGGATACCAGTCATCAGCAAGTGGCTCTTTTCTGAATCCGTCGAGGATTTCTTTGATTTTTAATCTATTATCGAGAGCTTTTATAATTGCATCGTTGTACATACCAGCTTTATAGCATTCACTCGCTCTGTATGTGGTAATTTCAATACCCAGGTCTTTTAAACTGTTCAAGTACGGGTTTAAGAAGTGTTCTGCGTAACTATTACAGCACCCTTCAGGACAAGGTATTTCACTTAAAGGCATACCAATGTATTTTGTGTATTCTTCAGTTAAGAACGGGTATAATTTCCTAAGTGGGTCATAATCGTCTGCAACAAATATTAATTTTGCTTTTTTACCTGCTTTTTTGAGTCCTTGGTAAATACCATCTGCAGTAAGTGTTTCTCTTGCATTTCCAACATGGATGTGACCGGAAGGGGTTATACCACTTGATACGACATATTCCTCAATTCCTTGTCTATCTCTTTTTTTGATTATTTTTTCAGCTGTAGCATCTGCCCAGTACATGTTTTTCCTCCATAAAATATTCAATTTGGACATTATAAAAATCTTAAATAAGTGATTTTAATTACTTATGTATTAATTTTATAAAAAGATTGACTATAGGATATATAGAATTGATGATTTATTAAATATAAAAATAGAATTTAAACTTAAAACAAAGAATAACAACTAACAACTAACAACTAACAACTAACAACTAACAACTAACAACTAACAACTAACAACTAACAACTAACAACTAACAACTAACAACTAACAACTAAATAAAAAAATAATTAAAAGTAACAATCATAAATTTAAATAAATGAATATATTTGCTTAAAATAAAAAAAGCCAAGGAAGGGATTTGAACCCCTCTGAAGCGGATCTGCAGTCCGCTGCCTCGCCGGACTAGACTACCTTGGCACTTGCGTGTTTTTGCTATTTCTTTTATTTACAAGTATAGGAAGGCTATTCTACTATATAAAGTTTTCTATAATTTATCATACATCTACATATACTATTTTAAAATTGACAGAATAATTATTTTAAATTATAAAATTCATATATTCCGATATACGCGTTTTAAAAAGCTTTATATATTATAAATAACATCTCTATAGTATATTATTATAATAAATGAGAAACACGTAATCTATACGATAACTAACGTTATTGGTAGATTTAAATCGAAATCTATATAAATAAAGTTAACATAGTATTTGATGAAGTATTAAGGGACTGAAACACAGATATATATTTAATTACAATGAATTACTTAATATATACTAAATTATACTCTAAATGACAGTATTTCAAAATTTAGGAATTATATTTTAGTTTTTAGTGTAATTTTCAATGTATTTAGGTATTAATTGGTTGAATTAGGTTCCCAAGTCTGTAAATTTAATATTAAAGTGAATATACGGGTATTTGCCTTTTAAAATGTGCAAAATACAAATATATGTGATTATACACGAATATATTAGTCATATGGATTATATGGTTGAAGTCAGAAACCCTAGTTTGATATGGTTGGTAAAAAATTAAGCATTTGCTTAGTAAATAAAATTAATCAATACAATTAATAAATACAAGTAGTTAGAATTACAATATTCGTTTAATAAGTTTATTAATTATCGCTTAACAATCAAAATGCTTTTATATGGTACAGCGAATGAAAACTTAAAAACGTTGATGTGCAGAGATAGTCTAGCCCGGAAAGGCGTACGGCTGGAACCCGTATGAGGCTTTGCCTCTCGGGGGTTCAAATCCCCCTCTCTGCGTCACTTTTTTATTTTTTTTACAGTCATCAAACACGAAGATCTCTGGAGGTGCAAGAGTGACTCAAACAGAATTTAGACACAGAATTAGAATATCTAAAACAGATTTAAAAGGGGAAAGTCCTTTAGAATACGCTCTTCAAGAAATAAAAGGTATTGGTAGAGCAATGGCAAGAGCTATCATTAGATTAACCGAGTTGGACCCTAAAGTTCAAGCAGGTTACATTGGTGATACAGAAGTAGCTAAAATCGAGTCAGTATTGGAAGACCCAGCAAAACACGGTATACCATCTTGGATGTTTAACAGAAAAAAAGATGTATATTCAGGGTTAGACAAACACCTTATCGAAACAGATTTAACAATGACCGTTCAAGAAGATATCACAACAATGAAGAAACTCAGATGTTATAGGGGTATCAGACACGAATTGAGATTACCATGTAGAGGCCAAAGAACAAGAGGCTCATTCAGAAAAGGTAGCTCAATGGGTGTTAAAAGAAGAAAATAATTGAGTAGCTTTAATGTTCATATCTAGCATTACATTACCTATGTATTGTAGGTATTTATGACATTTCTAGTAAAGACTTAATTAGTAAAAAACGAGTGCTTTATTCAATAGCATAACATATAATCGATATTAAAGTCGATAGACCTATTTATCTAATGACCTAAGCATGGCAGAACGCAAATGCAATTAAATGCGAATAAAAGCAAATGCAAGTGCAAAAAGGTGAAAACATGGGAGACCCAAGAAGGTTAAGTAAAAAATACGACACACCTAATCATCCTTGGATTGGCGAAAGAATAAACAAGGAAAGAGATTTAAGTCAAAAGTATGGTTTAACAAATAAAAAAGAATTGTGGAAAATGGAAACACAATTAAGAAACTACAGAAGACAAGCAAGAAAACTTATCAGCAACACAACTGCACAAGGTGCTAAAGAAGCTGTTCAGTTATTCGCTGTTTTGAAAAGATACGGTATCTTAGTTGAACAAGAGCCAACATTAGACCACATCTTATCATTAAATATTGAAAGTATCTTAGATAGAAGATTACAAACAATTGTGTACAAAAACGGTTTAGCAAGAACGCCAAAACAAGCAAGACAATTTATCGTACACGGTCACATTGCAGTTAACGGTAGAAAAGTATCATCCCCTTCATACTTAGTTGCACTTGAAGAAAATGATGCTATTTCATATGTGGGTATTTCACCATTGGCTGCTGAAAATCATCCTGAAAGAACAAAAGCCGTTGCAGACGAAAAACAATAAGGTGATTAAATGAGTCAAAAATGGGGAGTAGTGCACATATACGCATCATACAACAACACAATACTTCATGTTACAGACGTAACAGGTTCAGAAACAATTGCTAAGGTATCTGGTGGTATGATTGTAAGAAACCAGAGAGATGAGTCATCACCTTACGCAGCAATGCAAGCAGCATTCAAAATCGCTGATTTAATCAGAGATAAAGGTATTGACCACGTTCACGTTAAAGTAAGAGGTACTGGTGGACAAAAATCCAAAAATCCAGGACCAGGTGCTCAAGCAGCTATCAGAGCTTTATCAAGAGCAGGAATTAGAATCGGTAGAATCGAAGATGCTACCCCAATTCCACACGATGGTACAACACCTAAAAGGAAAAACAGATAATTAATCTAATTTATAAATTTATTCAAAAGTATAGCGAATAAATTAATCAATTTTACTTTTAATTATTCCTATATTTTAGAATTAAAGTTTATAATAAGTTTAGGGTTAATTTATTAGATAATTTATTAGATAATTGGACAATAAATACCCATTACGTAGTTATTAAATATTTATGAAATTGTTATGAAATTGATTTGGTGATTTTTTTGATAACTGATATGCAAAAAGAGGTAAAAAGAACCGGAGAGATTATAACTATAAAAGTTGAAGCTCCTTTGTCTTTTTCCAGTGCATTAAGAAGAATAATGATATCAGAATTACCAACTTATGCTATAGAAAATGTTTTTTTCTATGAAAACACATCATCAATGTATGATGAAGTTTTAGCTCATAGGTTAGGTATGGTACCAATAAAAGGAAAACCAGTAAGTTCTGATGAATTAATAACATTTGTGGTATCTAAAGAAGGACCTTGCACAGTTTACTCATCAGATTTAAAATCAGAAGTTGGAGAACCTGCTTTTGATAATATACCTTTGGTTAAATTGTTAGACGGTCAGAAATTAGAAGCTGAATGTGAAGCATTGGTAGGAACCGGTAAAATTCATTCAAAATGGCAACCATGCAACGTGGTATATAAACAACTCGAAGATAACCTCGTAGAGTTTAAGATAGAATCACACAAAAACATGGAAGCTGAGGATTTAATAAGGTCTGCATTAGAAATTCTTAAAAATAAGGCCGAAACATGCTTAATTGAATTAGAAAGTCATGTATTTAATTAAAAACAAAATAAAATACATATATGGACATATATTAGTTAACTATCTCAAATATGTCAAATATTTGATATAATTAATTCCAAAAATTTCACGAAACAATATTATTTATAATATTATTAGATTATTCATAAATATTTAATATTAGAAAAATGATAAGATAATCAAACATGACATGGTGAAAATCATGAGAAAGTTACTTGCAACAAACCCTGAAGTACACGGATTGGTACAATTCTTAAAAGAAGCAGCTTTTAAAAATGAGGCACCAATTTGGAAAGACGTTGCTAAAAGAATGGCAAAACCTTCAAGAAGAAGAGCAGAAGTAAATATCAGTAAAATAAACAGATATGCTTCAGAAAATGATACAATCGTAGTAGCTGGAAAAGTTTTAGGTGCTGGTTCATTAAAACAAAATGTTACAGTAGCTGCATTTAATTTTTCAAACACCGCTAAATTAGCTATTGAAGCTGCCGGTGGAAAATGCATAACAATCCCAGAACTCGTAGAGCAAAACCCTAAAGGTTCAAAAGTAGTTATAATGGCATAATTGAGATTTTTAAAATTTCTTATTATATTATTATTAGCTAATATAACAATATAGTTATTTACAATAGTTATACTAATTATACTCGTAATTACAATATGAATAATATACGAACGATAAACACGAAAGGTGGATAAGCATGGTTGTTATTAATGCTGAAAACGCTGTAGTTGGAAGATTAGCTTCATACGTTGCTAAGGTTGCATTAAGCGGTGAAGAAGTTACCATTATCAACGCTGAAAAAGCAATTATGACTGGTAGCAAAGAATTTGTTTTCCAAAAATACGTGCAATTAAGAAACAGAAAAAGTATTTCCAACCCTAAAAAAATGGGTCCAAAATTCCCAAGAAGACCAGAAGACATATTAAGAAGAGTTATTAGAGGCATGCTCCCTTACAAAAAACCAAGAGGAGTAGCAGCTTTCAAAAACATCAAAGTTGAAGTAGGAGCTCCTGCAGGTGTTGAAGCAGATATCATTTTAGGTTCAATGCCAAAAACCAACAAGTACGTAACTTTGGGAGAACTAAGTAGCTTCTTAGGTGCTAAATTTTAATTTGAGGTGATTTAGCGTGAAAGTTATCAATACAGTAGGAAAAAGAAGAACTGCAGTTGCAAGAGCTACTGCTAAAGAAGGAAACGGAAGAATTAGAATTAATAAAAAACCTATTGAGTTAACAGAGTCAAAATACTTAAAAATGAAGTTAATGGAACCTGTTATCTTAGCTGGTGAAGAAATAAACAACATTAACATCGACATCGACGTTAAAGGTGGCGGTGCTGTTGGTCAAGCAGAAGCAGCAAGAACTGCTTTAGGTAAAGCAATCGTAGAATTCGTAGGAAACCTCGAATTAAAAGATAAGTACTTAGCTTACGACAGAACAATGTTAGTTAGCGACGCAAGAAGAACTGAACCACACAAACCAAGTAAGTCTTCAAAAGGTCCAAGAGCTAAAAGACAAAAATCATACAGATAAATTATTTACTATTTATCTTTTAGATTTTACTTTTACTTTTATGAATTATAAATTGAATTATAAATTAGATATATATTGAATAATTATTGATTTTTAAGTTTTAGATTTTACTATTATTAATCTTATTAAGTTTATTGGGTTATTAATATCCATTTCAATTAGTAAAATAATAATATATTAAGAAATTATGGTTTACTAAGTTTAAGCTTTAGATTTTAAGTTTTTAAGTTTTTTATCAGATTTAACTTTATTAACATTATGTTTAACAATTATAATTTTAATATTGACGATATAAAACGTACGGTAAGACATATCTATCATAAGTACGTATCATAAATATGTATCATAAAATAGATATTAATAAATAATAGCTTAATAAATATTAATGAGAATCAATACACTTTAAACACTTAATAATTACCGGCAAAAGGTGATAACATGATGTTTCCGGTTAGATGCTTTTCTTGTGGAACTGTCGTTTCTGAAGTATACGAAGAATACCACGAAAGACTTAGTAATGGGGAAAAACCAGACGATATTTTAGATGACTTGCAAATCACAAAATACTGTTGTAGAAGAATGTTTGCATCTCATAGATTACAAAATAACAAAGATTTATTTGACGATGTTATGGAATACAAATAAATAATTTAATCTTACTCACAATTACGTGCGGGTGATTTTTTGAGCTATACAAAATTTGAAAAAGCGAGATTAATAGGTTCAAGAGCCTTGCAAATTTCCGGTGGAGCACCAACTACAGTCGATTCAGAAAGTAGTTCTTCTTTAGATTTAGCAATTGAAGAGGTAACCAAAGAGGTTGTACCCTTAACAATCAAAAAACCTAAAGTTATTAAATTAGATGAATAATATCAATATTATTAATTATTTAAATAAATATATATACCTATAATTTTCTCAAATTTCTATTAATTTTCCTTAGTTGTTATTTACTAATACTAATTTATCGGCTAATAATCAAATAAACAAAGCTTTATTTCGTCTAATTTTACCAATATTTACTAATCTATTAATTTATTATTAATAATGCTATTATCACTATTGATACTATAATAATTTAAAAATCAAAACAGGGGATTTATTTGGAATATGAAACAGCTATAAAAAGAGTAACTGCAAAGAAAGTATTCAAAAATTCCAAAATTCAGGTTAAAATATCCACAATAACCGAAAAAGGGATAGGGTACGATGTTATAGATGTGGATAATCCAGAATATGTAATTTCGGACATTGAAAATGTAATAGCTCCTGAAATCGTAGGATATCCTGCATATGACCAGGATTTCATTGACGCAATAATTTGTGACACAAATGTGGATAATCCTATGATTACAATGAGTGCATCGGTTAGTGTGGCCAGAGCTGCATCAAACAGTATTAATATACCAATGTTTAAACACATAGGCGGTATTTTATCATCTGATTTGCCCGTGGTAAGTTGTCCAATCTTGTCAGATAAAAAAGGTAATCAATTAATCGTATTTCCCATGGCGGAATCAATAGGGGAAATGATACATATTTATGAATTCATCATTGGAAATATATATCCTAAATACCAATCTAGAAACATGGAAGGCGAATTCGTCTGCAAGTCTATTTTTGATAATATAGACGACTTTTCCGAAATAATATCAAATATTGCAGAAGAAGAAGACTTGGATATCCTAATGGGTGCAAAAATAACCAATTACGACCAAAGAATAGAAGGTTTAGATTATTTAGAAGCAAATGAGATTGTAGATTTCGATGGTTTGTTATGTACTGAATGTATGGACGAAGAAGCCGATATTTCAAAAATAAATCCATATACAACGGGTTCTTTAACAGAAATGAAATATTTGATAAGCTATATGACAAATGCAGGTATTACGCCAATGATAGATTCGGAAAATACATCTTTCGCGCATTTGGCAATAGGTTTTAAAGTGCCAATAATAAAAACATGCTTAACATCTAAAATTTTAAACGAACTTTGGAATGTAGAAAGAGTTCTAAAAAATCCAAATGTTACAAGATTTTAAAATAAATATTTAAAAAATCTTTAAAATAAATTATGCTATCTTATTTTTTTATATATTATCTTTTTTAATTTTTTATTTTTATTTTTATTTTTAATTTGATTCAAAATCTAATATAATACAATCGTTAGGACAAACATCCGTGCAAACTTTACACCATACGCAAGTTTCTTCATTAATTGTTATTATTTTATCCTTTGATATATCAAATATTTCCATGGGACACGTATTAACGCATTCTGCACAATCTAAACCACTACAGAAATTATAATCTATTTTTATTTTAACCAAATTATTCCCCGTAAAATTTTAATTAGCAATTAATCGATAGTTAGTAATTAATAATTAATAAATAATAAATAATAATCAATAACACGTTTAAATAAAATTTAAAATAGTAATTTATTGTTAATGTATATTCTGAATTATGTAATTTATTCTTTTTTCATAATTCCCTTTAAATCTTCTGGAACGTTAACATTTTCGTTTTTTCCTTCCATTTCATCCAAAGCGTCAAATAAGTCTTCCCATGTATCAAGGGTTATTTTAGCATCTTCTTCGCTTAATTTTTCTAAAGCATAACCTGTATGTATCAATACATAGTCTCCAACGCTTACATCTTCAAGTAAAGCCAATTTAGCTTTTTGTTTAACGCCTTTGTATTCTGCAACTGCGTATTTTTCCCCATCTTCTTCAAAAATTTCAACAACTTTTGAAGGTATTGCCAAACACATATTCACTACCACCTAATTTAATTTACAATTATATAGTTTTTTAAAATATTTAAAGATAAGGGATTCAATTTTTTTATGGGATTCTATAAAAATAACAATAACAATAACAATTTTCATGTTTTGATATTTTATAGTATTTTAAAATGGCCAAATACCATGTGATTTTAAAAATGCGTATAAACCAAAAGGCGCAACTATTGCGCCATGTTTTAAAACTCTACTAATTATAACGGCAATGATATACGTTTTAAATGGCATTTTAAAAGCACTAGCTGACCAACAGATTAGTTCAAAAGGTATCGGTGTAACACCTACAACGATAATGCCCATAGGACCCCATTTTTCTAAAAAACGATTGGTCTTTTCATAGTATTTATCGCTTTTAAAAAATTTATGATACCATCGTTCCCCATATCTTGATGCAAGGTGGTATGTAACAATTGCTCCAAGAGTACTACCAACCGTTGAAGCTAAAAGTACCCAAAACCAATTTAAACCAAAAGTAAGACCGGGAATCATAAATATTTCGGTAGGAAATGGTTGAAATATTGATTCTGTAAATCCTAATACGAATATAGCCCAAACACCGTATTTTTGTACTAAATAAAGTCCTAAATCGACAAATGGGTTAATAAATGTAGACAATTCTATACTCATAGTACACCCTAGGTACTTTTTTATTTATTGTGTATAGTGTAAATTAAACACAGCATGTAAATTTTTCTAATTTTTATCGTATAATAGTTTGCAATATTTTATGTAATTAAAAATTATTCTAATAATTAAAATAAGTTTAAATCAAAATCATTTTCAATTATTATTGCATCAAACAATATATTATTTTTCATATATAAAAGAATGATAATTAAACTAATAATTTAAAATAAACTATAAACTAAACTATAAACTAAACTATAAAAATAACAGAAATAAATTAAAAAATAAATTTTATAATTTAAAATTACCTGCACTCAAATATTTAAATCCTTTTTCACGTGCAACAACTGGGTCAATTATATTTCTACCATCGACAATTAATGGAACGCTCATATTATTTTTTAAATCTCCTAAGTTCATATTTTTGAATTCTGCATGGTCAGATGTTATAATAACTGCATCCCACATATGAGCCTCTAATTCAGTCCATTTTGCACCAAATCTTTCTGCATCTTCCTCATTACACAATGGGTCGAAGGTATAAACGTCTGCGTCCCAACTGTTGAGTTCAGAAATTATTGGAATGGCAGCGCTCTTCATAAATTCCTTAACGCCCCCTCTAAAGGTAAGCCCTAATACAAGAATTTTGGCATTTTTAAGTGACTTTTCAAAGCTATTAAGACCTTTAATGGTTAATTCAACCATGTGATGCGCCATATAATCATTTAATTCTCTTGCAGTTTTAGTAATTCGTGGATTGAATTCTTTTGAAGAGTTGATTACAAACCACGGATAGACAGGTATACAATGACCTCCAACACCCGCACCGGGTGTGTGGATATGACAATAAGGTTGTGTATTAGCTGATTCGAATACTTCTAGAGCTTCAACATCATGCTCTTCACACCAAAGTGCTAATTCGTTAGCTAACCCGATATTAACATCCCTATAAACGCCTTCAAATACTTTAACGGCTTCAGCTCCTTTAATGCTACTAATTGGCACAATACCTGCGCTATTTATAGTTTCATACATTCCACTTAATATTTCAAGTGTTTTTGAATCATTAGCACCTATAATTTTGGGGTATTGACCTTTAATATCTCTAAGTGCAGTACCTGTCATAGTCCTTTCGGGAGCATGCGCAAGTCCAAAATCACCATCATTTAACTTTAAACCATTCTTTTCTAAAATTGGTATAAGACTTTCGGTTGTAGAAGGGGGCATTGTAGCTTCTGTAATAACTATATTACCTTCTTTTAATCCACTAGCTATTATTTCAGCAACATTATAAACAGGTTCAAGTTTAATATTGCCTTTTTCATCAGTCAGGGTAGGAACAAGTATAATCATAATGTCGGCTTTTTCAGCGGCAAGTTTTCCATCGGTCGTGGCAGTATAAGTTCCATTTTTAACGTTTTTAGCCACCAATTCACTTAAAAATGGTTCTTCTGTAATATGGTTTATACCTTTATTCAAGTTTTGAACAACTTCTTCGCAAATATCGACACCTATTACATTAACGCCAGCTTCTGAAAAGACATTTGCAAGAGGCAAACCCATTTTACCTTGACCATAAACTGCAACAGTTATTTCACCGTTTTTAAATTTATTTTTAAATTCTTCTTTTGATAAATTTAACATACTCATTTTATTACCTTTATCGTTATCGTTATTGTTAAATATATTGTTAGTTTATCCTTTTATTATTATTTTTAATTATATTTTTTTATCCTTTTATTATTTTGAACTCTTTAAAGCCTTAAGGGCAACTTCTAAAGCATGAAGGCCATCTTCACCACATACTAGCGGTTTTACATCATTTTCGACACTTTCAATAACATTCAGTAGTTCGTTTTTAAGTGGTTCTGAATGCTCTATTTTAGCTTTTTTAACCCATTCATTATCATATATTGTCAGAGATTGGTCAATATAGTCTAAATAAGCTATCCCTTCAGTTCCAATAACGCTCAAACTTCTGGTTTTGTGCGGTGTAAGTCTATTAGTTTCAATAATTCCATCAACATTGTTTTCAAAACTTGCAATAATAAGCGCATAATCCTCAGCATCGGAAGGGTGTTTTACATTTTTAGCTTTTGCGTAAACGTCTTTTACTTTTGAACCACATAAAAAGTGCATAGCGTCAATATCATGAACTGAAAGGTCAAGAATAACTCCTACGTCAGTGATACGTGAAGTCATAGGTCCAACCCTCTTGGCAGTCATCGTAACGATATCGCCCAAGACTCCCTTTTCAATATGTTTTTTAAGTTCTAATATCGCAGGATTAAACCTTTCAACGTGCCCAACCGCTAATTTAACGTTATTTTTCTTAGCAAGCGCTATAAGTTCCTTTGCATTTTCGATGCTATCTGCAATAGGTTTTTCCACAAGTACATTAACGCCAGCTTCTATAAATTCACTTGCAATTTTTTTATGTAAGAACGTAGGTACAACAATACTAACAAGGTCAACGCCTTCGTTTATAAGCTCCTTGTAATCGGTGAAAGCCTTTGTATCGAATTCTTTTGCTATTTCGTTAACTCTTTCCTCATTAGTATCTGAAACGCCTACTAGTTTTATATCTTTTTCTTTACTTTTTTCTAATTCTTTATAAATTCGAACGTGGTTGTAACCCATCATTCCAACGCCAATAACACCAACTTTTAACATATTATCACCTATTAACATTATTCCATATTATTATCTATTTGTATAATTATATTACAATCTTTTTTATTTTAACGTATATGATGTAATTTATTTAAGTTATTTAAGTTATTTAATTTATAATAAATAATATTCTATTTATTTTTTTACAAGCGAAATAATTTCTTCAATATCTATAATTTTTAATCCAAATACCATCATCAAATAAGTTACTAAATATACTATTGAACCAGCCAATAATTTCCATAAATCTAACGATATAAAATTATTCAATAATATTCCAGGTATTAAACTTAAAAGTCCTATAATAATTAATTTAAACGATTCTTTGTATTTAATTTCTAATTTCATATTCTTTTTAATGTATTTTCCAATTAATACCTGAATAATCATATAACTAATTAATGTAGTAATCGAAGCCCCTAGACTTCCAAATGGGGGTACGAGTAAAAAGTTTAATATGACATTTACCAAGACTCCGATGTACAAAAATTTAGTAACTATTTGGGGTTTTCCTACACCCATTAATATGGTAAAACATATGGCATTAACGGACGAAAATAATGTACTTGCCATTAAGACTCTCACTGCATCTGCTACTGGTAAATAACTAGAGTTAAAGAACACCGTTATAAATTCTGAGGTATAATAACTCAAAAAAATAATTAATGGCAATGTCATAGCCATCAAATATTTAAATACATTTGTAATTGCATAATTTAACTCTTTTAATTTACCCAGTGTCCACAATTCAGATATTATAGGTAATAATACAACAGATATTGAGCCAACTGCCATATTAAGCAATGTAACTGTGGGTGTCGCAACGTTACGGTATTCTGCAACTGCTATCAATCCAGTAAATATTGTTAAAAATACACCATCGATACATGTTAAAATTACCGAAGTTGCAGAGTTTAAAGTTAATGGTACTCCAAATTTTAATAATTGGGACGATAAATCTTTAGATATTTTTGATTTCGTACTAAAATATTCGGGATATACTTTTTTGAATATCAAATACCCGTATATGATTATCAATAATATAGGAACAATTGAATAGGCGATTACAGGTACAAATACGTTATTTACTCCTAAAATCAATAAAATTACCGATATTAAAAATATACTTGTTATATTTGAAGGAATTATCGTTGCCAAATATTTTTGTTTTTGAAATCCTGTTAATATATTGCGAATTATGGTTAATAGTCCATCAAAGAAGAAATATCCAACAACCATTATCATAAATGCGTCAAAAGCAATCAACAAATTACTCGTATACTGCCCAGTACTATTTAAATAATTATTAACTACATATGGGCTTAATAATAATAACAAAGCTACCATTAATAGCATAAATGCCGTTTGAAATAAAAATACAAAGTTTACAGAAGATTTAATAGATTTGTAATCGTTTTTTGCTTTAAATTTTGGTATAAATACAGATAAGGAATATGATACTCCTAAACCTCGGAATACAGCCAAAATACTAAGTAAGTCCAACATTGCATAAAATAAACCTACCTCTGTTTTAGGTAAGTAATTTGCATATAGCATCCTTACCCCATATCCGATAGGTCCTGCTAAAACTCTTAGCATAAAATTCCAGCTGATTCCTTCAAAAGCTTTTTGTTTGTAACTCAAAATATCCCTTTTTATATTCCTATCTTAATTGATTAGTTTATATATGTTATATAAAACTTTTAATCTAAATATTTAATAATTTATGATAATCTCTAATATATTAAATATTCTATTTAATCTAATTTAATAACTGAAATTCCAGCTTTTTTAAAAATTACAAGAGATATTGTAATATACTTAGAAATAATTAAAAAATAATTAGAAAAATAATTAAAAAACTAAATTTAAAAGAAATTATCTAAAGTTTTTTGAATTTTTTTAGGTTTTTTATCTAAACTAGATATTTTTATATCTTTGTTGTCAATAATTATGTCATCATATGGGATTTTTAACTCTTCAAACACTTTGTATGCTATTTTACCAATAGATTTAACAACAAGCTCTTTTTTGGTGGCAATATCTGCTATAGTTTTTATATCGGAGTTGTAAAGTTTTCTAGCTCTTACTCTACCTAGGTTTTTTACACCTAATAATTCTACTAAATCGGATTTTGCACCATATTCAATACGTAACTGTAAATCTTCTATGGTTTTCTTAATAAACGTTTTTATACTTGTGTCGCAGTTAAATTCTTCAAAAGTTCCCGACATCTCTAAAGCCCTAAATATTTCACGCGTGGCATGAGAAATCCATTTAATTTGCTCAATTTTATAATTTAAAATACCTGCTTCTACTTTGTATTTCTCAAAAATATCTGTTTCTGATGCTTCGTTTATCCATTCTCTAATCATTTTTGAGGTTTTGTATGTACAGATATTGTCGTACTCTTCACAATCATTAAAATCAAAAGCCATCATTTCTCCAACTAAATCTTCATATTCGTACTTATTTACTCTTAATAGTGGTCTCAATTCTGTAGATTTGCACATAAAATATAACATTCGTTTTTCAACATCGGAAATACTTCTAGGGTCGTTAATATCAATTTTGTCCTTAGAAATTGATAGGATACCTTCAGAAATATTTTTAGCACTTAATGGGTCGATATATTGTTGTGCAGTAACATTACCCAATTTTGTAGATTTAAATGTAGTACTTTTATCTTTTATAAGCTCATATTCTTCGTAATTATATTTTTTACCCTTTTTTTCATTTTTAGTATTTTTAACGTTTACGTTTTTAGCACTTTTAGAATTGCCCAATATTAAATTTCCATTTTCATCAAAGGATATATTATTTATACTATATGCACTAGGTTTTAATTCTTCATTAGAATATTTAACGTAGTTTAAAATTTTTTCTTCTTTTTCAACTTTATAGTCTGTCTTTAAATTATTATCAAACTCAAAACCGTATTCTATAAATCCATTTTCCATTAAAAATATTACTTCATCTTTTATATCTTCTACAATTTTCTCATAATCCCCATATTGGACGGCATAAAACGTATTTTTCATAAATTGTTTTAATTGGTAAAATGAAACAATTTCTCCCGAGAATATGCTTCCAAGTATGAATATACGAAGTGTTTTTTTATTAGATATATTAGAATATATCTCTTCAGGTTTTCCCCTCAACATATAAAGGTTATCTCCAACTTCTGAGGACTTTTTAACTACTATAATACCTTCACCGTATGGGTCAAGTCCAGGACGTCCTGCACGCCCTATACATTGCTGTATTTCCATGTTGGGAATATTTGAAAACCCGGTTCCATCAAAACGCTTAGTATCTCTAATTATTGCACGTCTACAAGGTAAATTTAAACCTGCTGAAAGTGTTGGAGTACAGCAAATAACTTTTATAAGCCGTTTTCTAAACGCATCTTCAACCAACTTACGCTGTTTCATTGCTAAACCTGCATGGTGAAAAGCAACTCCTTTTTTAACACATTCTGAAAGCTGTTCACAGGTTTTAGATGGTTTTTCAAGAATATTTAAGATTTCCGAGCTAATTTCTGCTAATTCTTCCTTTTCTGTTTCCTTTAAATATTTTGTAAGGTCGTTCTTTTTAGCTTCAGAAACTGCATTACGTTTTGAACTACAAAATACTAGGCAAGAACCGCTACTTTTTATACAATCTAATATTAAATTTGATATTTCACTTTTGGAACTACCATAATTCTTTAAATTCTTACATTCTTTGTTTTTACCATTTTCACAAATAACTACCTTATAGTCTTCAATTTTATAGAAATCTACTTTATTTTCATCGGGATGATAAAGTCCTTTTTTAAGTTCTACGGGTCTCCACGTATCAACCACGAGCTTTGCATTTAACCAGGTTGCAAGTTCTTCAGAATTACCAATAGTGGCAGATAAACCTATTATTTGAATGGGTAACATTTTTAATTTTGTCAAAACTATTTCTAAAGTTCCCCCTCGTTCTTTATCACCCAAAAGATGTATTTCATCTATTATAACTACTGAAACATCATTTAACCATGTTGTATTCTTTTTCCTCATAAGGCTATCGAGTTTTTCAGATGTCATAATTATAATGTCGTATCTTGATAAATTTTCCTTACTATCGTAATCACCAATTGAAATACCTATTTTTAAACCAAATTTGTTATATTTTTCCCTAAATTCGTCAAATTTTTCTGTAGCGAGTGCTTTAAGTGGTACGATAAATAGTGCTTTCTTCCCACTTGGTAAAAATTCTAAATCACCAGTTTCATTGTTATTTTGGGATTTTGAAGGTTGTAATACATGATTTATAAACGCCATTTCCCCTATAAGCGTTTTTCCAGAAGCCGTAGGTATGCTAATTATAAAGTTTTTATCCTTTTCAAGTATTCCTTCTTTTAATACTTTTTCTTGAGGTGGTCGAAGGTTTTCTATTCCATTTTTAGATAAAACGTTCATTAAAAGTTCTTTATTCATTATTATCATTTCCAATAACTAATTTAAATTATAAATTTAAAATCTTCTATAAAATAAAATTATTCTAATTTGTGCTTATCAATTATATTGTATCTTTATTTAAATAAATACTGATTTTTAATTTTTATATTACTTTTAATATTCATTTTTAATTTACCTTTAAATTTAAAACAATACTTATTAATATCTTAAAGTAATAAATTATTATGATATAAACTAGCATACTGCATATATTATGAGTATTTAAGCTATTAAGGAATGAAATTATGAAAATATTAATGACTGCAACAAACCCGGTAACCAACGACCCTAGAATATTGAAAGAAGCAAAAGCCTTAATTGAAGCGGGACACGATATAACAATTGTTGCATGGGATAGAGAATGCAAAAATCCCTCTGAAACTACAAAAGAAGGTATAAATATTATAAGGGTTCCTGTTAGGGCATCTTACGGAAATATGAAGGAATTTATAAAAACATTGCCTATTTTCTATAAAAAAGCTTATAAAATAATTAAGAAATTGGATTTTGACGCAATACATACACATGATTTTGACACTGCTTTTTTAGGATATATTTTAAAGAAACAAGGTATAAAAAGTAAAGATACAAATAAACGCATAAAATGGGTTTATGATGTTCACGACTTGTACGAGAGTTTTGTTGAAAAAAATAATCCAAATTTGTCTAAAATAATTTCAAAACTAGATGGTATCTTTATGAAAAATGCTGATACTTTGATAGTTACTACAGAATACGTTAGAGATTTACTATCTAAAAGAATGCCTGAAGTTTCTAAAAAGATAACAATTGTTAGTAACTCAATAAATTCTCCAAATATCTTGTTAAAAACTGATAAATCAGAATTCATGGTATTTTACGGTGGAGTATTGTCCAGAACTCGGTATATCTTAGAAATGATGGATATTTGCGAGGAATTAAATATAAAAATGACAATTGCAGGAATTGGCGTTTTAGAAAATGAAATAAAAAAGAGATGTGAAAAAAGCAATTATTTAAAATTTTTAGGTGAATTACCCCATAAGGAGCTTTTAGAAGAAATGAATGATTATAGTTTAAATTTTGCAATTTATGACCCTTCCATACAAAATAATATGATTTCTGTTCCTAATAAATTATTTGAATCGATGTGTTTAGGAATTCCAATCATCGTGATAGAAGGCAGTTACATGGCAAATGTCGTTAAAACAAATAATTGTGGTTTAACAGTGCAATTTAACGAACAATCTGTAAAAGAAACAATTTTAAAATTAAAAACTGATAAAGAATTATATAAAACTTTATCTGAAAATGCTGTTAAAGCATATCCTAATTATACGTGGAATAAACAAGTTGAAAAATTGTTAAAAATGTACAATAGTTTTAAAAATTAATATATGTTAATAATATTTGTGATACATACAATTAAATTTATATCTAAACTATTATTAATATATTAATTAGATTATCGGGTGATTACATGTCTGAATTGTATCTCGAATATTTTAAAGATGGAAAAAATCCTAAAAATTTTAAACCAAATTTTAAATTATATGTTCCAAATAATCCATTTGAAGAAATTTCTGAAAAATATTCTATATTTTTTTACGATTTTGACTGGAAAAATGATTCTATAGTTAGGAATCCAAAAGAGTCTATTAACTTATCTATATTAAATGGGGAAATATTACCTAAGGAAAAGCGTTTTAACCCCGCGGATACAAATAATATAGATTATGGTGCTTTTAATATCGTAAATATTAACGAAAATTCAATAGATATATATAATGATATTTTTGCAATGTTGCCAATGTTTTATTACAATGATAATGATATATTTATAATTTCTTCAAAAATGAAACCTATTATTGAACGTTTAAAAACTCTTAAAAAGATATTGACAGAAGATAGCGTAGGAAAATATTTTTCCGCTTCATCAGGATATTTAATAGGTGATTATACATTCTACAAGGAAATAATGTATTTGAGACAAGGTAGAAAAATAACAATTGATTTAGGGTCGGATGATATCGTATTTTCAAGATATTATACTTATGATTATTCAAAAAAATATAGAAAAGAGACAATAACAGAAAACGAATTTAAAGAAATATTTGATATATTTGACGAATCACAGGAAAAGATATTGAACGAATATTCTAAAAACATTGGTTTAATGATTTCAGGGGGTTTTGATTCAAGGTATATACTTGCACAAATGGAAAGATTAAATTTAAAGCCTAAATTAATAAATATGGGTCCTAAAAATAGCTTAGATGTGATAATCGCTAAAAAAGCAGTAGATTTGAGCGGAATTTCTGAAAAATTATATAATATGGAATTAAATCATAATGATATATTGAATAATGTAGAAGATTATTATAATATAACGGAAGGATTTGAAAAATCACTAGTATATCATAATATGGTTAATTATAAAAACTGGTTATTGGATAATAATGTGAAATATTTATATAATGGTTATGCAGGAGATGCAGTTTTAGGAGGTACTTTTTATCTGAGGTTGGATTTTGATGCCAAAAGTATCTTCGAACAAGTAGTTTATTTAAGAGATTTAACAGCCGAGATAAAAACAAGAGACGATTGTGTAAAAAGAATCTTGAAAAATTTAGGTGCAGGTAAAGAAAAAGCTTTAAAAGAAAAATATCGAGATTTTAAAGAAATAAATTTGCGCGAAATCGTGGAAAGAGAAGTTGATCAAATTAAAGAAGAAATAAATTATGAGAATTATATGGATATATATATTCACTTTCAATTTCTAACAAGAGTGCATAGGCATGTATTATATTGTACTTTAACTAGTAGGAGCTTTGCCGAGTTTATTCATCCTTTCTTTGCATACAGAATGTTTGAAACTTCCATAAAAATTGATGATAATATAAAAACTCAACATGAACTTTATAAAAAATACTTAAGAGATAGATTTTCAAAATATGCAAAATTGAATAAATCCGGTTGGGGTGTTAATTGTTATCATTCACCGCAAGTTTGTAGATTTGGGGAGTATTTTCATGCATTTAAAAATCGAGTAATTGATAGTACAAATAATAAGTTAAAAAAACCAGTAATTAAAAAAGATTCATATTACGACCCAATTTATTGGTATTATAACTCCGAGGAATTTAGAAATTTCTTAGATAATGATTTAAAAGATGGATTTACAATTAGGCATTTGAAAAATCTGGAAAAATTATATAATATTAAATATAAATAAATTTTCGAGTATTTTTTAGATTAAATATATAATATATTAATAGAGTGTATTAAATTAATTGATAATCTAATTTAAATTAGTAGGTACTTTATTAACGATATAAAACTTGATTTCAGTGATTTTATGAAAATATTACTTATTTACCCTCAAGAACTTCTTTCTGGTAGTATTGTTTCTAGAAAGATTAAATGTATTTTGGAAGACCATGATGTGGATTTATACGGTGTTTCATCCCCCTTGGATTCCTTAAAAAAAGCGCTTTTTGGAGAAAAGTATGATGTCGTAATTGCCACATGTTCTTCTAGGAATATAACTGTTGCTCCATATTTTTTATTTTCAAAAGCTGACCAAAAAATATTTTTTCCATACGATATAAGTCACTTTTGTAAAATACCGGGTGACCCAATATATCGTTTAAAATGCAATATTGGATTATTATTGGAAAAATTAATGTTTTTAAAATCGGATAAAATTATTCACAAGGGTCTATCAAATGAATTAGAGTATTTGCCATTTTATGACTCCAAAATAAAAAATAAGTCAGAATATTTATTTAGAGAATTTTTAAATAATAATCTAATTCAAGAGTATAATCCAGATATAAAACTTTCAAAAAAAGATGGGGAAATACATCTAGTTTATGTTGGGGGGTTGTTCCTAGAAGATGTAATTATGTATGAATCATTTTATACATTTTATCCAAAAATAACCAATCAAAAAATACATTTGCATATTTATTCCAAGATAAGTCGAGAAACTTTGGACAGATTTAAAGAAATAGAAAAAGAAGATATGTATTTCCATTATGAGGGGGCGCTCTCACATGACGAATTAATAAAAGAGATTACAAAATACGATTATGGTATTCAATTATTTGGAAATGATAAAAATATTCCTTACAATCTATCTGCAAAACTTGCATTTTCAAATAAATTATACGATTATTGTTGCGCCAATCTCCCTATAATTGCAAATACCGAATTAGAAGCAGTCTATGAATTTGTAAACAATAATAACGAAGATTTGGGCGTATCCCTAAAATATACTGAATTATCTAAACTAAGCAATAAGTTAAAATATATCGAAGATAATGGATTATATGAAGTATATGTCCAAAATATCAATACATTATTTAAAAAAATAAATGTAAATTCATTAATTGAGTTTATAACTGAATAATAATATCATTATTAATGGTATAGTAATTTTAAATAATTAATATGTTGGAGATTTTATTATGAAAGCAATAGTTACTGGCGGAGCAGGATTTATCGGTAGTCATATGGTTGAATTATTATTAAAAAATGACTATGAAGTTATAGCAATTGACAACATGGCGAATGGTCAGTTGGATAACGTTGAAATTTTTAAAGATAATCCAAATTATCATTTTGAAAATATTGATATTGCAAAAGACTTCAACGATGAAATTTTTAAAGATGTTGATTACGTATTTCATATGGCGGCACTTGCAGATATCGTTCCTTCAATTGAAGAACCTATCAAATACCATGAAGCAAATGTTACAGGAACCGTTAGGATTTTAGAGGCCTGTAGAAAATACAATATTAAAAAATTAGTATATAGTGCATCATCGTCATGCTATGGAATACCTGATAACTATCCAACATCTGAAGAAGATAATATAAGACCGGAATATCCTTATGCATTTACCAAATACATTGGCGAAGAGTATGTTTTATTTTGGAATAAATTATATAAGCTTCCTGCAGTTTCATTAAGGTATTTTAACGTTTATGGAACCCGTGCAAGAACAAACGGAACTTATGGGGCAGTTTTCAAGGTATTTTTAAAACAAAAGCTTGAAGATGAACCACTCACAATAGTTGGAGATGGGGAACAAACCCGTGATTTTACGTATGTAACGGACATTGCAAAAGCTAACTTATTGGCAGCAATTTCTGAGTTAAATGGCGAAGTTTTAAACGTAGGTACTGGTAAACCGCAGTCTGTTAATTACCTAGCAGGACTTATAAGTGATAAGAAGACTCAAATACCAAAGAGACCTGGGGAACCTGATTCAACACACGCAAATATTGATAAAATAACTGAAAAATTAAATTGGCAACCTGAAGTTAGCTTTGAAGATGGCGTACAAATAATGCTTGATAATATAGATTATTGGAAAGAAGCACCTCTTTGGACTCCTGAAGAAATTGAAAAAGCAACAAAGTCATGGTTTAAGTACCTTGGGAAGTAAGCATATAGTAATTAACAATGGCATAACTATGAATTAGTATGGCCATTACGTTGCAAATTTATCAAAATCTTACTAAAGAATGGATTTTGTACTTATAATACATTAAAGAGGTTTTATGATGGATAGTACCACTAGTAATTTTAATATCCTAGAAATCCTTAAAAAATTTAATGATTTAAACGTTTTATTAATCGGAGAAACGATACTAGACCAGTATTATTTTGTAACTCCAAAAGGTAGGGCTTCAAAAGACCCTATGCTTTCTACACAATACGAATACGACGAAATGTATTTGGGCGGTATTCTTGCACCTGCGAAGCATCTTTCTAATTTCGTAAATTCTGTAGATGTAGTAACCCTTATCGGTGAAACTAATTCTCATGAAGAATTCATACGTAATAATGTTTTGGAAAACGAAAACGGAAATAAAATTAATTTAAATTTGTTTGTAAAAGAAAATTCTCCAACAATTGTTAAAAGACGATATTTAGAACCCGTAAGAAATTCAAAGCTTTTTAAAGTAGAATTTATAAACGATGAACCTATTTCAAAAGATTTGGAAGCTAAAATAATTGATAAACTAGATGAAATTATTAAACATAAAAATATCGATGTAATTTTGGTAAATGATTTTGGACATGGGATGATTACTGAAAACATAATACAATATCTTGAAGGTTGCAAAAAATATCTTGCAATAAATGTTCAAACGAATAGTGGTAACTATGGATTTAATCCAATTACTAAATTTAGCAAGGCGGACTTTTTATCATTAAATACGCTTGAATTACGGATAATTTATCAAAATAGACTAAAGAGTTATGAAGAATTACTCGACGACTTAATTAAAAATCATAATTTTGATAATGTATTATTAACATTGGGTAAAGAAGGTTGCCTATACTGTGATGGTACAAATTACTATCAAGATAGTGCTATTACAAAAAATACAGTTGATACCATCGGTGCTGGGGATGCAACATTCTGTTTAACTGCAATTGCAAACTATTTAAATGAAGATTCAAAGAATATTCCAAAATTCGCAAACGTTATTGGTGCAATAGCTGTGGGAATTATGGGTAATAAAGAAAGTATAACCAAAGATATGATTTTAAATTGTATGCATCATAAAGAGTGATATTATGAATATAACTTTACTAAATTTCTTAAGAAACCAATTTGTAAAAATAAACAACCCTTATTTATATATTAAATTAAAAAGTTTAATTGACTATAAATATTGTTATAAAACTAATACATTAAGTTTTAAACATTTAGGGGAGAGATTCAATGTTAAACTAGGTAATAAAATCCATCCTTTAGAATTTGCATTATATTATACTGAGTCAGCAATGTATAAATATTTTAAACATTACATTCCGAAAGAAGGGGATATTGTAGTAGATGGAGGAGGATTTACAGGTGCTTTAACCTATTATTTATCATATCTAGTGGGAAAAACTGGAAAAGTATATGTTTTTGAACCTAATAATGATAATAAAGATAAAATAGAAGAATTAATTAAATTAAATTCCTTAGATAATGTAGTTTTAGTTAATAAAGGATTATACAATAAATCTTGTACTTTAAAATTATATGGCGATGGTTCGTCAGGAAATATAAAAAACTTATATGATAATGAATTTAAGGAAGAAATTGAAGTTGTTAGTTTTGACGAGTTTGTAGATGAATATAATCTTAAATCTGTGGATTATATTAAGTTAGACATAGAATCTGCAGAAATTGAATTTTTAGAAGGTTCGAAAAAAAGTTTTGACAATAAAATTATTAAAAATATGGCTATTGCATCTTATCATAACATTGGTGTGAATAAGAGAACCTATCCGATATGTGAAAAAATATTAAAAGATTATGGATTTAAACCAAAAACCGAATTTTCAGAGGGGGACACTCCATTTGTAACATATTATAATATTAATAATTTTAAAGAAGACGAGTAATTTAATTTATAATCAATGCTAATTGCAAAAACTAAATAGAATATGTTAGGTGAAATTATGGAATGGATAGAATATAAAAATTTAATAATAGAATTATTAAATAATCTTGAAATAAGTCCTGATATTCTAAATACGTTAAAAGATTCTATAAAAAATAACCAAAGGATATATATCGCAGGTAATGGGGGTAGTGGAGCTACTGCAGCACATTACATGTGTGATTTATCAAAAGGAGCAGTTAAAGACTGGGAATCTAACAATAAAGAGAATAGATATAAGGTTCATTCACTTACTACTGAAATGCCTTATTTATTGGCAATTGCAAATGATGCGGATTACAATCAAGTATTTAAACAGCAATTGATAAACCTGGCAGAACCAAAGGATATATTAATTGCTATATCAGGGTCTGGTAATAGTAAAAATATCATAGAAGCGGTTGATTACGCAAATGAGATTGGTATGGTTACTATAGGTATTAGTGGATATGACGGTGGCAAGTTAAAAGAAAAATCAAAATATAATCTACACGTCAATTCTTTTGATATGGAAGCTTGTGAAGATGTGCATAGCATAATTGGTCACTTCATAGCAAAATGGTTAAAGAGCCATTAATTTATTATTTAATGACATCTGTATTTTATATATTTAATATATTTAGTAGACATTGGTGGAATAATGGAATTTTTATCCGGATTTATTAAAACTAAGGATAATTTATATGTAAAACCTTGGGGAAATGGAATGGCATACGCCAATTACCCCGTTTTATCTTTTATAAAAAAATCTTTAAAATACATATCTAGTACTGATAATAATATGATAGATATCGGTGCAGGAGATGCACCTTATAAAATATTATTTAAAGAATATGTCAAAGAATATACTACTTTCGATTACCCTGATTCCAACAAAAATTTTGAAAAAAGGGATGAAATTAATTTGGAAGGTTCTCTGTCTGATGAAAATTTAAAATTGCCTAAAAAATATGACATTGCACTATGTACTGAAGTTTTAGAGCACGTGCCAAATTTGGAATTGGCATTTGGTAACTTAAATAAAATCTTGGAAAAAGGCGGTTTGTTACTTTTAACGACGCCTTTTTTATACCCTTCACACATGCAACCCTATAATTACTTCCATTGTACAAAATATGGATTATTTGAGCTTGCAAATCGTTATAATTTTGAAATAATATATTATGAATCTAGAGGTACGATATTTTCAACCCTTTTTTTGATATGTTATTCCTTTTTATATCAAATCTTCGGAATTATTAGTTTGCCTTTAAAGTTAATAAGCCCTAAACTCTATAAATTGGTAATTAAATTTTATGAATTAGTTTTTAATATAGTTACGTTACCAATTCAATTAATTTTATATATAATTGACAAATTTGAATTGATATTTAGAAATAATCTACCTCTAAAACTTAAAAATAAGTATGACGATGTAATATATGGTAAATATTCAAATGGAACAATGCTCGTATTAAGAAAAAAGAATGATATTTAAATATGTCAACTATTTTTATACTTTTATAAAATATTATTATTAGTATTATTATTTATTTAATAGATTTTTTAAAAATTTCCATTATTTCATCATATTCTTTTTTAGCATCTATAAATTCAATTTTTTCATGAAACTCCATTTTTAAATTTTCACACAGTAATTCATCGTCTTTTCTATCCCCAATTACAAAACAATAGTCGAAATCTTCGATACTTAGATTACATTTTTTAAAACTTTTACTAACCATCATGATATTCGGCTTTCTACAAGAATCTTCTTTTTTTACAATGAAATTGCTATCAAAGTTTTCAATGCCCTTTAATTTTGCGTATTCAGTATCTACAACTGGGCTATACTGCCAATCTTCAATAATTATACCTTCATTTTTAAGTAATGAGGCTATATATTCGTTAACAGCTTCTACAGTACTACAATCAAAATAGTTCCAGGCAACGCCGGCTTGATTGGATATTACTATATTTTTAACTTCGTATTTTTGTTGTAATTGGATTATGGCGTCAATTACATTCCTTTTTAATAATACTTCATTTTTCCAATCTTTGTTTTTCCCCAAAAAGTTTTTTTCTTTTATGATTGTGCCATCCCTATCGAGTAGTAATAAAACTTTTTTACGGTTTAAATTTTGTAAGTGGTTTATCAATCCGCTTGTGGATAATTTTACATCGTCTGTGAATTTAAGTTGCCCCCCTGTAGATTCAATAGCTTCCTTTTCGGATAAAATACCCGGAGTTTGCTTACCAATATAATCAGGACCTTTAATATAATAATCAGGTTTTAACGTTTTAATTACATCAGTGCCTGTTTTATAAGGGCTAATCACAACATAATCTACAAATTTCAATGCAGCAATAGCATATGCCCGTAAATCTTGGTTAAATATTGGTCTATTGTCTCCCTTCCTAAGTTTAACAAAAAGGTCGGAAGTTAGGGATACGACAAGATTATCGCAAAGTTTGGATGCACTTTCAAAATGTTTGATATGCCCAGGGTGAAGTAAGTCAAAGGTACCATGACAAAGACCAATTTTTTTACCTTCTTTCTGTAATTTATTTACGATTTCTTTCATTTCCGTAATTGATTTGATGTTTTCCAAATTAAATTCTTTTTCCGTATTTATTTTGTAATTTTTGATACTATCACCGTCAATTTGAACATATAATTAACTAACTTTATAAGTTATCTCTTATTATGTGATATATTGTTAATTCACAATATAAATTATTTTATAAACACATTTAAGGAAATATGTTCATAATATTATTGTGTAATTATTTAATTATGGAATAATTGATATATCAAATATAAAGTGTATTAAGATAAATAACATATTTTATATGATAATAATTTATAGTTTATAATTATTATGTAATATTTATAACTCGATATATAATAAAAAAGGATAATTAGGAATTTAAGATTATATGGTGGGGAAAATGATTCATGAAACAGCAATAGTGGAAGAAGGCGCAAAAATAGGCAATAATACAAATATATGGCATTTTTGCCACGTACGAAAAGATAGTGAAATAGGAAATAACTGCAATGTTGGAAAAGGATGCTATATCGACGTAAATGTAAAAATAGGAAGTAACGTAAAGATTCAAAATGGCATAAGTGTTTATCAGGGCGTAGAAATAGAGGATAACGTTTTTTTAGGTCCGCACATGGTTTTTACAAATGATTTATACCCAAGAGCTTTTAATACTGATTGGAAAATTGAAAAAACACTTGTAAAAGAAGGGGCAAGTATTGGAGCAAATGCAACGATAATTTGTAATAATAAAATCGGTAATTACGCAATGGTGGGCTCAGGAAGTGTGGTTACAAAAGATGTGCCCGATTATGGTTTAGTTGTGGGTAACCCTGCGAAATTAATAGGTTTTGTATGCAAGTGTGGATTAAAACTAGATTTAACGAATATAATGGAAGAAACAACAGATTATGTTGTTGTAAACTGTGATTCTTGCGGAGAAACAATATTACTTAATAAATCAGATTTTGAACTGATTAATTCTCCTACTAAATAATTATAATACTATAACTTATATATTAATTTGAATAAATAATACTTAATATTATGACTTAAAACTAAAACTATTAACAGTAATAAGGTAAATCATGTCAAAAAAAGAAAATCAAGAAAATCAAGAAAAAATATCCAAAAATAATTTAGATGTTTTAATATTATGCGCTGGAAAAGGAACACGTCTAAGACCCTTAACAGATAATACGCCTAAACCTATGATACCAATAGCTGGAAAACCGATAGTTGCACATTTGGTCGATAAAGTAAAGGATTTTGTAGATAATATTTACATATTAGTCGGTTATCAAAAAGAAGCAATAGTTGAATTTTTTAACTCAAATGAAGAATATAAAAACCATAGTATTCATTTTATAGAGCAGAAAGAACAATTAGGGACTGGTCACGCAGTTTTAATGTTAAAGGAATATTTAGATAATAAAGGTACTTATGAAGATTTAAATGATTTTCTTGTTATAAATGGAGACATAGTATTTGAAGACGACCTTAATAGTTTTTTAAATGATAATATTGACGATTCTAAAAATTATATTGGAGCTTTGGAGGTTTCCAATCCTGAAAACTTTGGAGTTATAGTGACAGATTCTAATAACAACATTTTAAAAATAGTTGAAAAACCGCCTAAGGAAGAATTACCTTCTTTAAATTCAAATTTGGTTAATGCAGGTATTTATAGATTTAAAAAAGACATATTTGATATTTTAAAAGATTTAAAGCCTTCTAGTAGAAATGAAATTGAATTACCTGACGCAATAGATGAATTAATCAAAAAACAGCAAATTAAGGCGATAACCATAAAAGGCTACTGGGACGATATTGGTAGGCCTTGGGATGTATTAAAAGCTAGTAAAGAGCTTTTAAACAATATAAAATCAGATATTAAAGGAGAAATTCAGCAAAACGTTGTAATTGTTGGAAATGTTGTAATCGAAGAAGGAGCAGTAATTAGGCCAAATACGGTAATTGAAGGGCCTAGTATCATAAAAAAAGGTGCTGATATTGGACCTTTAGCTCATATTAGACCTTACACAGTACTTATGGAAAATACTCACGCAGGAAACTCTTCTGAAATTAAAAACACACTAATTATGGAGGGTAGCAAAATCCCTCACCTATCTTATGTTGGAGATAGTGTTATCGGCAAAAACTGTAATTTTGGATGTAATACCATTACCGCAAATTTGAGATTTGATGACAAACCTCCTAAAGTCAATATAAAGGGAGTTCCGACAATAAGTACGCGCAAAATGGGGACTATAATGGGTGACAATGTAAAAACGGGTATTCAGGTTTCATTTATGCCGGGAGTAAAAGTAGGTAGTAATTCTTGGATAGGGGCAAATTCAATAATCGATAAAGATGTGGAAAATGACACAATCGTATTTAAAAAACAAGAGATTGAAATCATAAAAAAGAAAAAATAACCTTATTTTTTTAAATATTTTAACCATCTTAACTTTTTTTAAGATTAAATGGTACTATATTTTGATAATATAGATATATATAATATGAATTTAATATAATCATTATCCAAATAACTAAAAATATCTTAAAAATATTGAACTGAAAATAATAAAATAAATAAGAAAATGATTTTAAATACAATACCTGAGAGTACAATAAATGATATTTTAAAACTTACTAATTTTAATTCAAATTCAAAATTATGGTAAACAATATATTATAATATTTGATAACATAATATGGTATAGTATAGGTCATTAAAACAAATTGATAAAATATACCTATAACTAAAATATAAGCCTTAAAATCTAAACTTTAAACCTTTAAAACTCTATTTTACTTGGTGATTTGATGTATATCGGAATTGATGATACGGACAGTAGAGAGAAGTACTGTACAACATATGTGGGTACTTTAATTGTAGAAGAGCTACTTAAATTGGGTTATATACTTGAAGAACCTCGTTTAATAAGAATGAACCCCATGGTAAAATATAAAACCCGTGGAAATGGGGGAGTTTGCCTTAAAATCATCGGCAAAAAGGAAGCTGAAAACGAATCTAAAACGGAATCTCAAAAAGAACAAAATTCGGAAAAAACAATTATTAAATCTCCAAAACCTACTAAATCCATTAGGTCTATTAAATCACAATTATATCCTGAAATAAATGAGGAAAGTTACAAATTGTCAAAATCCGAATATTTAGAAGTGAAAACACTAGTTACAAGTCTTGTTGAAAAATACACCGATTTTCATTGTTCAACCACAAATCCAGGAATTGTGTTAATAAATTCAAAATTAACAAGGCAGAAAAAGGCAATTTTAAAAAATTACTACAATAGGGTACTTATTGAAATTGTAACTTTGGATGAAGCAGAAGAAATTATAAAAAAGGTTGGCGCCGAATACGTGAAATATAAAAAAGGGCTCGGTATTATCGGTTCTTTGGGTTCAATATCTTCATATTTCGCAGAAAATCAAACATATACATACGAACTTTTGGCATATCGAGAAAAGGATAAATGGGGTACTGAACGTTATGTACTCGATAGTTCAGTTGTAGAAATGGATAAGCTCACATATCCCTATACTTTTAATAACGTAGACAATAACAAAAATATCATAGCTCCAAATACAAAATGCCCTGTTTTATATGGCGTACGTGGAGTTTCAAAGGAAATAGTTTTAAAAGCTAAAGATATCATAGAATGTGAAAATATAGATAAATTTATGATATTTAGGACTAATCAGGGTACCGACCAGCATTTAAGATTAATGAATATCGCAGATGCTAAGGAAAATACAGGGGCGATTTTATCCGGTTGTGTTACCCAGGAATTTAAGGAAATAAGTGGTGGGCACGTTTTAATTGAATTATCGGATAATACTGGTAGTATAAACTGTATGGCTTACGAACCAACCAAAAAATTTAGGCATATAATAAGGGAATTGGCAATCGGCGATTTAATAACTGTTTATGGTACTATAAGAGAAGAGCCTTATCAGTTAAATATTGAAAAAATAAACGTTGTAAAGCTTAATAATATCTATGAAAAGGTTAAAAAGTGTGAATGTGGCGGTACATTAAAATCTAAAGGTATATCCAGTGGTTATAAGTGTAACAAATGCGGAAAACGGTTAAAATATGATGAGATTCCCAAGATACAAGTAGTTAGGAATTTAAGGGAGGGATTTTATGAAGTACCTCCATCTGCAAGACGTCATTTGAGTATGCCATTAAGTTTAATTAACTATTTACCTAATAAATTAAGATAACAAATAATAATAATAAATTAATAATAAATTAATAATAAAATAAGAATAAAATAATAAAAATAACTTATTCTACTTACTTTTTTTTAGTTTTTGTAACTAACGTTGATTACAAAACATAATATTATTTATATGGTAAAAAACATATTTAACATAATTTCTCATAAGAAAAAAGAAAACATTTTTGATAAAAATTTTAAAAGTAACTTGAAGTAACTCGATAATGTGATATTATGGATATTTTTTGCATCGATATTGGAAACGGCACCCAAGATATAATATATTACAATGATGAAAAGAACATCGAAAATGCCGTAAAATTAATATTACCCTCCCCTACTCAAATATTGGGCAGTACTATTTCTAAAATTAAGGAAAATTTAAGAATAGACGGCGAAATAATGGGCGGTGGAGCTGTAAGCTACTATATTTTAAAGAAAATAAAACAAGGCTACACTGTAGAGATATCTGAAGACTGTGCACAGACCATAAGGGATGATTTAGACCAAGTTAGGGCAAAAGGAATTATTATTAAGGATAAAATAGAAAACCCGAACGTAATTTTAAAGGATTTGGATTTTAAAATGTATAAAAGTGTATTTAATACTATAAATACCGATTTCGAACCTGATTATGTATGTGTAGCTTGCCAAGACCACGGTTTTGTAAAAGGACAAAGTGATAGGGTAACACGGTTTAAATACTTTAAAGAAAAACTCGGAGAAACAAGAAATCCCTACGATTTTTATTTTGAGAAAAAAACAGGTTATTTTACCAGATTTAACGCTATTTTAAACTCATTAAACAGCGAAGGTTACAAAGGTTTTGCAATGGATAGCAAAATAGCATCTGTATGTGGAATTATGAATTATGCAACTGAGCAAAAAATAGACGAATATATTGGATTGGACATTGGAAATGGTCACACTTTGGGCGTTTCAATTAAAAATAATCTTATTTACGGGTTGTATGAACATCATACTAATATGTTGACTAGGGAAAAACTATTGGAGTATAATGAAAAACTTAAAAGTTGTACCTTAACAAATGAAGAAGTTTTTAACGATATGGGACATGGAGCTTGTCCTTTAGAACCAATAAACCTATCTAAAACTTATATCGCAGGACCTAATAGGCGTATTTTCAAAGATTATGGAGAATATGCTTATTCAGGCGGTGATGTAATGATTACTGGCTGTATAGGTCTTTTAGATACTTTAAATCATAAATTAAATATAAAATAGATATTATTAATTATTATTAATTATTATTAATTATTATTTTAGTTTATTTTATTTTATTTTTTAATTTTGAGCTTAAATTATTCTTCGTATGATTTTTTACGAGTAAATGTATATTTTACTTCCGTATTAAGTAAATTTAATCCTTTTTTATTTTTTTCAAGTGTTTTATCCATTTCAGAAATTAACGATTCTACATTGAAAACATCAATTTCAACGTGTAAATTTTTGGTAACTAATAGGTAATTATCATGAAGTATGTAGTTAATAGGCTTGTTAAAGTAATCCATAATCAATTTTAGAATTTTTAAATAATTTCTTATTTGATACGAATTACCATATTTTAAAATAATGGTTCCATTTTTTTCAAAAGTTTTACAATTATCATATTCCAAAGCAACTTTTCGAACTATATTCATACAGAAATCTTCTAATAATTTACTTTTTTCGTATTCATCCATGATAAACTCGTAAGGAGCTATTAAAAAGTATATTGAGGTATTTTTTGGACCTCTAACTTTTCCAACAATTTTTTTAGATATCAGGGTATTCATAGATTTTGAAACGTTTCTAAGCGTTTCATGTTTTGAAACGCCTACTAATTCTTTTAAATCGTTAGTAGACAGAATACCGTCGTTTTTATAGAATTCAGTTAATATTTTATCTTGAGAAACCATATTTTCAGCCTATTTAATATTGTTAGTTACCTATTAGTACAATTTTTTAGTATTTTAGATAATTTACACAATTTAGATATTTTGGACATTGTTATTTTCATTTTTCCTACTAAATTTAATTTTTGATTTAATTTTTCAATTTTATTACAGATTATATAATTAGTTTATCATATGTTATATACTTTATCCCACTTACTCACCGATATCACATAACAGCAGATGTTAAGTCCAATGAAACCTGTGACTAAAACTGCAAAACTTTAAATACTTGCTAATCAAATGTTTTAAAAACTACTTATGGTGAGACCGTGGTAAAAAATTCACAAGAAAACATTTTTCTCGGAAATGACATGATATCCAAAAAGGATGGTATATTACACATCGATGGCTATAAAATCGAAGAAATAGCAAAAGAATACGGCACTCCTTTGTACATAATGAGTGAAACTCAAATAAAAAGTAATTTTGATAAATATACTCAATCATTCGATAGGTACACCAAAGAAACAGGAAAAGAAGTAATATTTTCATTTGCATACAAAGCAAATACAAATCTTGCAATAACAACACTTTTAAACAAAATAGGCTGTGGGGCTGACGTAGTAAGCGGTGGAGAGCTCTACATTGCTAAATTATCAAAAGTGCCTTCAAGTAAAATAGTATTTAATGGAAACTGTAAATTAGTTGAAGAAATAAAAATGGGTATAGAAGCAGACATTAGAGCTTTTAACGTAGATGGTATAAGCGATTTAATCCTTATAAACGAAACTGCAAAGGAAATGGGAAAAATAGCAAACGTAGCGTTTAGAGTAAATCCAAACGTTGACCCTAAAACCCACCCTAAAATTTCAACAGGTTTGAAGAAAAATAAATTTGGATTGGATATAGAAGATGGAACAGCTTTAAAAGCCATAAAAATGGCTGAAGAAATGGAAAACGTAAAATTTGTAGGAATCCACTGTCACATTGGTTCACAATTAACTCAAATTGACCCATTCGTTGAAGAAGCACACAAATTAATGGAATTCATTGTTACTTTAAAAGAAGAGGGCATAGAAGTAAGAGACCTCAACATCGGTGGCGGTTTAGGTATCCCATACGATAAAAATACAGAAATTCCAGTTCAAGCTGACCTCGCAAAAGCTGTAATTGACACAATCGTAAGTTACAGCGATAAAATAGAACTTCCAAACTTAATCGTAGAGCCAGGTAGAAGTATCGTAGGAACTGCGGGCGTTTTAGTTGGAAAAACAATCCACAGAAAAGAAACAAAAGTAGCTAATTGGATAATGATTGACGCAGGTATGAATGATATGATGAGACCAGCAATCTACGAGGCATACCACGAAATAACACCTTGTACAATCAGAGATGGAACCGAGGAAGTTTTAAATATTGCAGGTGGTTTATGCGAAAGTTCAGACGTTTTTGGAAAAGACAGAACTATTCCAACAATAAAAGTTGGAGATTACGTCGCAGTACTTGATGTAGGGGCTTACGGTATAAGTATGGCAAATAATTACAATTCAAGGGGAAAACCAGCTATGGTTTTGACCAATGAAAAAGAAATTAACTTAATACGTGAAAGAGAATCTTTAGCAGATTTAATTGCAAAAGATATCGTACCAAATCACTTATTATAAAAATATTTAATTTATTAATTCATTCATCATCATTTAATTTACTTTTTTTACAGAATTTTAAGATTTTAAATAATTAATAATTTATACAAGATATTCGATAATTTATACCGTATTTTTATAAATCATTACTCAATAATCAATATTAGAAATTTAACAATTTATATTAAAATCTATAAATCCATTAAACGCGATAAGATGAATAATTCACCAAAAGAAACTAAATCCAAATCCAATTTATTGGATGAAGTAGTAAAAGAAGCCGTTGACGGCACTTATATAAATATAGACGTTACTACAAATGCGCGGACTAACGAAATCGGAAAAATAAACGAATGGCGTAAAAGGTTAGAAATACGTATAAAACAACAACCTATTGAAGGTAAGGCAAATAAAGCTATTATTAAGTTTATAAAATCAGAGTTAAATTTAAAAACAGACGTGGAAATAGCCACTGGCTCCACAAATAGTCAAAAGACATTATTTTTTAGAGATTTGGATAAAAATACTGTTTTATCTAAATTAAAACTATTATAAATAATAGAATAATATTAAATTATTATATTTATTAAATTATTATTGTGATACCATGGATAATTTGCAAAAAGATACTAATTCAAAAAATATTACCGATACTAATAGTACTAATACCAAAATAAATTACACTTTGGCGGCATACAGACTTTGTACTCCTGAAGAAACAATGGAAAAGGTAGAACCAATCTTAAAAAGAATTGGTGTGACTAGAACAGCTAGGATTGACGGTCTTGACCGTATTGGCATACCTGTTTATTCTTCAATACGTCCAGAAGCTAAAGAAGGGGCTATAAGCGTATATGCGGGTAAGGGAGCAACAGAAACACAAGCAAAAGTTTCTTCGTCAATGGAAGCAATAGAGAGATATTGTGCTGAACAAGACGAACATACGCTTTTAAAATCAACTAATAATCCAAAAAATCCATTGGAATTAAGTGAATTAATAATACCAAATTTAAATATGTTGATAACCCCTAAATTGAACAATAATCCAAAAACTGATGCAGATAACGATAAGGATAATACTGATAAGGATAATAAACATAAAAATAAAGAAAATAAAGAAAATAAAGATAATAATACGAATATGGATAATGGTAAGTTAGATGATAATTATAGTTTAAATAATTCGAATTTAAATCTTTCAGCGGTTGAATGGGTTGAAGGTTACGATATAACAAACGATGAGTACGTAGACGTACCCGCAAACAGTGTATTTCACCCTTATGAGGCAAATACTGGCAAATGGTTATTTAGAAGTAATACAAATGGTTTAGCGTCCGGTAATTCTTACGAAGAAGCAGTCTTTCACGGAATACTGGAAGTAGTAGAGCGTGACGCGTGGAGTATTTCTGAATTATCAAGAAATACATACAGGAAAATAAATTTACAAAATGCAAAAAACCCCCTTATACACGAAATGCTATTAAAATTTAGAAAAGCAAAAATAAACGTCATAATCAAAGACTTAACAAGTGAAGTAGGCATACCTACAGTTGCGTGCATAAGTGATGAAGACGTGCTTAAAGACCCTGCACTTTTATGTATGGGTGTAGGTTGCCATTTAGACCCTGAAATAGCAGTTATAAGAGCATTAACTGAAGTGGCACAAAGTAGAGCAACTCAAATTCACGGGGCTAGGGAGGACACTGTAAGGGCAGACTTAATCCGTAAGGTAGAATACGACAGAATGAAGAGAATTCAAAGAAGATGGTTTAATCATAAAGAAGAAATAGATATCGCAGAAATAAAGAATTGTGCAAGCTATGACTTAAAAACAGATATCGAAACTGTAAAAACTATGTTAAAAGATAATGGATTCGATAAAATCGTTGTATTAAATTTAAATAAGGCTACCGTGGATGATGTAAACGTGGTACGAGTAATTATCCCAAAAATGGAAGTCTACGCCGTAGATGACGCTAGAATCTCCAAAGATGTAAAAGAAAGAATTAAAACTAATTTACTCGGTACTAGAAAAATTATCTAGAAATATGGTATAAAAATAATAAAATAAAAATAGAATAAAGTGATAAAATGATTGTAAAAGAGTTTAAGGAAGAAAAATTTAATCTTGTAAAACCTTTATATGATTATCTTTTGGAAAATTATCTTTTTGAAAATCCAGATTTACAAATTTTGGAATTGGGCGTTGGTTTTTACTTTGAAATGGCTTTAAAATTAAAGAAAAATAATTATAACGTTACAGTAATGGATTTTAACCAAAAAGCAATTGATAACGCAAATTATTTGGGATTAGATGCTTTCAAAGATGACCTTTTTAACCCGAATCATAGTTTGTACAGAGAATATGATATAATCTATTCTGTACGACCACCGCGTGATTTACAGAATGATATATATAATATTGCAAAATTAAACAACTGTAAGCTTGTTATACAGCCATTATCTAATGAAACACCATTGGAATCTTTAAAAGTCATAAATTATAATGGGAAAATACTTTGTAAATTGTAATATATATCGATAAAAATAAGAATAAAAATAAGAATAAAAATAAGAATAAAAATAAAAACTAAAATTAATAATAATAATAATAATAATAATAATTATCCATTTCTAACGTTTTCCGGAATTTTAGTACTAGATGGGATGTTATAGTGTAATTCCCTACTTAATTCATAAATTTTAATACTTCTATCGCCAAATCTTTCTACATCTTTTAAAAACATTCCAAATTCAATATATTTTAATATATTGCTAATTTCGGGGGTTTGGTTACTTATTTTATCTAATACTTTGTCAATAATTCTATGTAATTTCTTTTCTTGCTCGTAAATATCCATGTTTACTTCTCTATCAATCACCATTTGCATAGCAATAGGAAACATTTTAGTCATGGTTTTTTGTAATTCGTGGATATCTGGTTTAATGTTCTCATTAATAACTAGTCCATCAACTATTTCTTCAGCAATATTGGATAAATAATCTCCACACCTTTCAATATTTGAAGCTATGGACGTTATAAGTAAAATTTGTTCATTTGTCAAGTATTTTGAGTATTTCATCTTTATTACTAAGTTTAATTCATCTTCCATTCGATTTAACATGTAGTCCATAACTATAATTGATTTTGCTTCTTCTATATCGTTAGTATTAAGCGCATTTATTATTTTAGCGTTATGTTCCATTACGCAATTACCCATTTCGTGCAATGAGTTAATTATTTGTCCAAAAAACTTTTCTTCTTCGATATATTTTCCATAATCTTGTAATTTATCAATATTTAATACGTACGGGTGTTTTACCACTTTATCATCTATAAGGGGTTTTAAAAGTTTTGCAACGTATCTTCTACTGACGTCTAATTTTTCAGCGATTTCGTCCTGAGTTTCAGGTTCATCTTCAATTATTGTATTTAATATCGCGTGTAGTGTTGCATCTTTTCCTCTCATCATATTATCACAACAAATAAAATAATTACGCCAAAATAACAATTTCTGAACATATAATTATTTAGTTTACTTTATAAATTTAAGTGTTATATTGATTTATCGATGTATCAATTATTATTAACTATTTGGTTTTAAATTACTATTTAATTGTATATATTTAACTAAATACCTATATTTAAAATTAATTCATAAATAATGAATATAATTATAATCGTTATAAATATATTACTATATCGAACAAAGTATTTATCATTACCACAATGTTAAACATATAAACAAATATATAACATAAGTAAAAAAGTAATGATTTAATGTAAATAATAAATTACGATATCTCGTGAGATGTATGAAAAACAACGGACTAAAAAAGAATAATAGAAATAAAAACATAAGAAATTTAGAAATTTTTGACACTACACTAAGGGACGGGGAACAAACTCCGGAAATATCATTTCCAATAAATGCTAAATTAGAAATAGCTAGTAAATTAGACGAATTAGGCGTAGATGTAATAGAAGCAGGGTTTCCAATATCTTCAAACGGTGAATTTGAAGCCGTTAAGAAAATAAAACAATTAAATTTAAACGCAAAAATTTGTGGGCTTTCAAGGTGTCAAAAAGGAGACATTGACACCGTTATAGATTGCGATTTAGATAATATACATTTATTTATTGCAACATCCAAATTACATCGAGAATATAAATTAAAAAAATCAAAAGAGCAAATATTACAAATAGTTTCCGATTCAATAACTTATGCAAAGGAACACGGTTTAAATGTGGAGTTTTCGGCAGAAGATGCCACAAGGACAGAGCTTGACTATTTAACCGAAGTATATACTGAAGCAATATCTTCGAAAACAGATTATATTGATATTCCAGATACTGTGGGTATTTTAACCCCTAAAAAAATGGAATATTTAATAAAAAACTTAACTAATAAGTTAAATAATAATTTAACTAATAATTTAACTAATAATTTAAGTAATACTATAAGTAATAATCCAAATAATAAGAATAATAACAACTTAAAAATGCCAAATTTATCCGTACATTGCCATAATGACTTTGGATTAGCAGTGGCTAACTCATTGACAGCTTTTGAACAAGGAGTATCTCAAGTACACTGTACTATTAATGGAATAGGTGAAAGAGCAGGTAATACAGACCTTGCAGAGCTTGTTTCAAGTTTAAAGTTCTTATATGACGATGAAGACGAACAAATGACTATACGTACCAATATAAAAACTGAGCTGTTGTATGATATCTCAAAATTAGTTTCTCATTATTCTAACATATCAATAGCCCCAAATAAACCATTAGTTGGAAGAAATGCCTTTGCACATGAAAGTGGAATACATACTCACGGCGTAATTGAAAATGCACTTACATATGAACCAATTGACCCGAAAAAGGTTGGAAATAAACGAAGATTAGTTTTAGGAAAACACGCAGGTACGCACTCTATAAAGTTAAAACTTGAGGAAATGGGTTTGATTGTGGGTGAAAATCTATCTAACGAACAGTTTGAAGAAATAGTTATTAAAATAAAGGCACTTGGGGATAAGGGAAAATTAGTTCTTGATGCTGATTTAAGGGCAATTATAAAAGATGTTACATCTAAAGTACTTAAATCTAAACGTGTGGTAAATTTAGAGCAACTAGCAGTTGTAACTGGTATAAATGTAATCCCTACAGCAAGTGTGGCAGTTAATATTGCAGGTAAGCGATATAAATCTTCACAAATGGGGGTTGGGCCAGTTGACGCTTCTTTAAAAGCTCTAGAGTCAGTTGTCGGCGAGACTGTAAAGGCAAAACTTATCGAGTACACTATAAATGCAGCTACCGGCGGTAGTGACGCTATTGCGGATGTAACCGTGAAATTGGAAAATAACAAAAAGATAGTAACTGCAAAATCTACTAGTGAAGATGTGGTTCACGCCTCTGTAGAAGCCGTAATTGAAGGTATTAATCGATTACTAGATGAAAGTACTATCGATTAATTATTAAGTAGAAAAGTATTATCAAAATATAATTTATTTCCCTCTTTCATTTTTAAATATTTATGTTAGTTTTGGTTCATATTTTTAAATTTAGAATAATTAAATAGCTATTTTTATATAATCATAATTTAATAAATACTCGTAAAATAAAAAAGTAAAAAAGTAAAAAAGTAAAAAATTAAAAATAAAAAAAATAAATAACGATATGCCAAAAATGTGAAAAAATGCTTGATATCAATATTAAAGGAACTATACCTAAAAATATGGAAGAACGGGGCTTAAACATCTTATCCGATAATCTCGGAGAAATAGAAAACATATTAAATCAGCGAAAAATGCCTAAAAAAGGTTTAAGTGACGAAAAAATAGAGTTACTTTTAAATTTCTTGGCAAACATGGACACAGATAAAGACCCAAAAGCTATACGTGTTGGTGAAAGAGAGGCTCGAATTTCATCAGAAATACATAAGAAACTATCGTCTAATTTTTGTCATGGCATCGGTAGGAGTGGAAATCTAGTAGACCCACAGCCTAAAGCACCCGGGGCAAGTGCTATGTACGCATTAACAAATAAAATACTAGAAAGCTTTTTAAAAAACTTAAATGTAAATGTTAATGCTTTAGCAACGCCTGTATCGACGGGAATGTCAATTGCATTATGTTTAAGTGCCTTAAAGCGTGGATTTTTAGTTGAAAATTCAAAAATGGATAAGGATACTAAAATTACTACAAAGCAGTATTCTAAATACGACGGTGCAAATGTGGTAATTTACCCTTACGCGTCTCATAAAAGTCCTATAAAGTCTACTTCTTTCGTAGGAATGAGAATGAGGTTTGTAGAGACCAAATTAAGTGATAAAGATGATTGCGTAGAAATACCTGTCGAAGATATAATATCAGCAACTGAAAAAGAGCTAAAAGATGGTAAAAATCCCGTAATTTTAAGTACCTTAACATTTTTCCCACCTCGTAGAAGTGACGATGTGGAAGAAATTTCCAAGTACTGTCTGGAAAATAACATTCCTCATATTATAAATGGGGCGTATGCTATACAAAACCACAAATACCTCGATAAACTTAAAAAAGCCTTAAAGTATCGAGTTGATGCCATTGTAAGCTCCACAGATAAAAATTTAATGACTCCAATCGGTGGAGGAATTATCTATTCAAAAGATAAAAATTTCTTAAAAGAAGTTTCTTTAACCTATCCGGGTAGAGCTTCCGCAACTCCTATCGTAAACACGTTTGTATCACTTTTATCAATGGGTATGGATAAATATACATATTTAATGAAAGAACAAGTTAAGAACAAAAATTTGTTGGATGAATTATTAGTTGATTTAGCAAATAAAACTGAAAATAAAAAATTAGATGTTGATAGTCCTATAGCTTCTTGTATAACTACAAAAAAAGACCCTATCGACGTTTCCGCAAAATTATATAATCTTAGGGTTACCGGTCCAAGAGGTATAAAAACCACAGACCATTTTGGAAACTGCTACATGCAAGATTACAAGTATAATTACGTAGTTATGAATGCTTCAATCGGCGTTAAAGAAACTGACGTTATTAATGCCGTAAATAAATTAAGTAAGGTTATTTAATAATTAAAATAAAAATAAAACTAAATAAAACTAAATAATAAAAATATAATAAAAATATAATAAAATAATAAAAATTAAAAGGAAGATTTTAGATGTTAGCAATTACAAAGATGTATCAAGAACTTATGGATTTAATCGGGGTAGATGACGATGATTATGAGTTAATAAACCCCTATAAAAAAGATAGTGACTTAAAACACGTTTCAGATTACTATGATTATATCATAATATCGAAAGGTTACACGAAAAGAGTTTCAAATAATACCGGTGCAAACCCAGATAAAATTGTAGAAGTAAGTGCGGTCACAATAGGCAGTTTGATAAACACATTAAACGATTTAAAGCAACTAAAAATCGGAAATTGTCAGAAGATAGATGAAAGTGTTAATCAACTAAGTGAAATGAATACGCAAATCCATTCTGATAACGAAATTAAGGAATTAGTCGATAATTTTAATTCAAAAAATATTATTATAACGAATACGTCTTTTATTCAAAAGATATTAGATGACTTAGGTTTAAACAATTGTAAAGTTAATTTAGAAATGATTGATGAAATTTGCAGAGCAGGTTGTTTAATAAATTTGGGGAGTAACACAATGGATGATTTACAAAAATTAGTGATTGTTCCAGATTATGATTTAGATAAAATAGATGATTTAAATTTAAAAGATAAATTTGACAGTAATTTATGTATTTTAAAAACGCACGATTATGATTTAGAACTAATAGAAAGAATCGAAAACAGATACAACCAAATTTTAGAATTTATAAAATAAGAACTAATTTTAAATTTTTAAATTAATTCTTATCTTTTATTCTTTTTATTCGTTTTTTACTTATTTACTTATTTACTTTCTTTTTTGACTTCGTCAGATTCAAGGTGTGCCATCTTTTTTAAAGATTTTACAAATTTTTTCAATTGTAAAGCTTCTTTAATTTCTCCGTTTTTCCTAAAATATTTTGAAAGCTTTTTAATTTCGCTAATTGCTTGTTCATATTCGTTGTTTGAAGCATGCATCATGCTTAAATTATACCTTGCTTCCCAGTAATCAGGGTTTAATTCTAAAGCTTTATTGTATTGTACTTCTGCTTCTTCGTATCTACCCATATGACCTAAGATTGTAGCTAAATTATTATGTGCTTTCATATATTGAGGGTCCACCTCTAATGCCTGTCTGTATTCGTGTTCTGCTTCTTCAAGGTTGCCTAAATTGTCCAAAAGGCAACCTAAATTATTATGTGCTTCTGCAACATTTGAGTGCATCGTTATTGCCTTCCTATAATTTTTTTCAGCGTTTTTATAGTCTCCAGACGAGTAATATTCATTTGCTTTTGTTAAAAGCTTTTGATATTCTTTTTCGTTATCTGAATCGTTTTTTATATATTGATTTTTATATTGGTAATTATCATAATCATTTAAATGATTTTGACTTGTTATGTGGTCCTTCTCCTTTATATTCTTTTTGCTAACAATACTATTTTCTGAAATATCCTCGTCATAGCATTTTTTATTAAATTGTTCTTTTTTATCATACTCAATATATTTTATTCGTTCAGGTTGCTGTTTTTCTATTACAGATGACTCTTCATCTTCTTTTTTAGGGAATATTTCTTCCATTAGCCCTTCAAGGTAGTGTTCAACCATGGATTTGTCGTGGATATTTTCGTCATCGATACTTTTCTTTAGTTCGTCAATTATCCTCGTATCTTTTAAATCTTTTAAATCTTTTAAATCTTTTAAATCTTTCTTACTTCCACCGAGTTCTGAAGGTTTCATATCTTCGGATTCTTCCATACGATTGTAAGATTCTATACTTTCAAAAGGTTTTAAAGAGTGTAATGGGGTTATTTTTGTTTTATGCCATAATTCTTTTGAAGTTACTTCTTCAGTTTGCTCTGTATCTTCATAGGAGTTTATTACAATATCGCTTTCATCGTCTAGAGCTTTTTCAGTTCGTATTATTTCTTTTTCAGGAATTCCTTCATTCATATCTATTTTTTGTTCGTGAATTTCAATTTTTACTTCTGGTTTTACCTTAGGCCAATTTTCTTTTTTAACTGCACTACCTGATAATTTATAACTTTCTAATTCTTCAGTTGCTTCATCTTCAGTTTTAACTTTATTTAATTCAATTTTATTTAATCCAATTTCTAAATCATCTTTTTTCTCATTTATGTTTTGAGCTTGATGTTCTTGAAGTGAGTCTTCTTTTAGCTCAGATAATGGAGGAATTTCAAATTTCAAATTGCCTTCCAAAGTTTCAAATTTATGTAAAACTTCTTCTTCTTTTAATTTTTCTTTTATTGAATGAACCATATCATCAAGATTATCTGTTTCATTATTTTCCTTAGTTTCAATATTATTTGCTTCTAAAATTATTTCTTCATTACATCCCTTATTTTCGTTATTTTCTTTATCTTCAATAGCAACGTGTTCAGCGCAATATTTACTTTCATATTTTTTACGTAATTCGTATTTTTTAATCAAATCCTGGTTATTTTTGGCATTACCATACTCGGGACACAATTCTAAAATTGATTCATATTCATTTGACGCATCTTCCAAAAAATTTAAAAATACATATAAATTTGCAAGATTGAATTTTGAATCACATAATTTATTAATTGATATTTCCATATTTTCCTTAATTCCAGTAATAGCATAATTTACACTATCGGTTAGTTCATAAGAGTCTTTAAATCCATTATATACAAATTTATTTTTATCAATCTTATTTTCATCATTTTCTAAATCTGAAAATATTTCAAGATTTAAATCATCTAATACGTACACCATAAGGTGTTTTTCTAATTCTATAGATTTTTTGCACAGTCTTATTAATTTATTAAACTTTAAATTGTTACCATTACCTATGGCGTTGATAGCACTAGTTTTATAGTCATCAGACGTATTTTTATAGTCATCAGTTAATAAAGCTATCACATAACAGCTATTAATAAATTCTTTTTTTATTTCAATTTCATTTAATTTTGAAATATCGTATGATGTGCACACTCTTTGGAATCCTTTTTCCAAACTTTTTTTAAGATATTCTGAATATTTTTTTCCACTTTTTTCATTATATATAATAACTGCATCATCAAAATCCATAGAATCCCTCAATATGGTTAACATTATGTTGTAAACTTGTTATCGATACTATTAATTACTTAGATTAGTATAAATTGTACATTAATTCTATATAATTCTATATAATTCTGTATAATTTTTGTGTTATTTAATGTATTTATACATTAGGAAATGAATTTATATTTTATAGCTTATCATTTTATCTTTTTGAATTTTTTTTGAATTTTATTCCAAAATATTAAACTAAAATGTATATATTTAAATAGGTTAATCGCTAATTTATTAAATTAATATGTATTTTATAAGTAATATATAACTAAATTAAATAAAACTAATACAATATTACTATTACGTAAATATTACTATTACGTAAATATTATTAGTTATATAAAATATTATTAAAAAAATAAACGTGATAAAATGGCAATATTAGGACTGGTAGGAAAACCAAACGTTGGTAAATCCACAACATTCAACGCTTTAACCGAAAACACTGCAGACATTGGTAATTATCCATTTACAACAATAAACCCAAACATTGGTACATCATATGTTACAAAAGCGTGCGCTTGTACTGATTTAAAAGTAACTTGTAATCCAAACAACTCAAAATGTGAAGACGGGATAAGATACGTGCCTGTAGAAATAATAGACGTTGCAGGATTGGTTCCAGAAGCTCACAAAGGAAAAGGAATGGGTAACAAATTTTTAGACGATTTAAGGCAGGCTGACGCATTCATATTGGTTGTAGACGCAAGTGGAAAAACAGATTTAGAAGGAAACCCTGCCGAAAACCACAACCCTATCGAAGATGTTAAATTTTTGTTAAATGAGCTTGATATGTGGATTTATAATATATTGTCTAAAAACTGGGATAAATTATCAAGAAAAGCACAACAGGAAAGAAAACCTGCAAGAATAATTGCAGAACAGCTTAGCGGTTTAAACATCTCTGAAAATCAGGTTTTAGCTGCAATAAGACCGTTAGACGAAAGTCCTATAAAATGGACTGACGAAGATATGATAAAATTATCCACAACACTTAGAAAGATTTCAAAACCTATGATAATTTCTGCAAATAAGGCAGACCATCCCGATGCTGAAGCAAATATCGAAAAATTAAAAGAAGAATTTAAAGACTTCCTTGTAATACCAACATCTGCAGAGATAGAATTAGCACTTAACAAGGTATCAAAAGCTAATTTAGTTACCTATGATGGTAAAACAGTTATCATAAACGAAGAAGCAACAAAAGGCTTAAATGAAGCACAGAAAAACGCATTACTTTATATGAAAAATTACGCTGATAAATACGGCGGTACCGGAGTTCAAGATTTAATAAATAGGGCATATTTTGAACTTTTAGATATGATTGTAGTTTACCCTGTAGAGGATGAAAATAAATATTGTGATAAAAAAGGAAATGTACTTCCAGACGCACACTTAGTTAAGAAAGGAACAACTGCTAAAGAATTAGCGTACAAAATACATACTGATATCGGAGATAAATTTATTTATGCAGTTGACGCAAAGAAAAAAATTAGAATAGGTGCAGACCAAGAATTGAAAGACGGAGACGTTATAAAAATCGTTTCAGCAGCCTAAAACTAATAATTTAATAAATTATACCTTAATAGCTTAATAATTAATAAATTATACTCTAAAAATCTAATAAATTAATAATCTAATAAATTAATTTACTTAATTTTTTAGGTTATTACTATTTTTCAATTCATATTATAAAATTTTAAATAGTTAAGTTAATATACTGATAAAGATTACTATTTTATATCAAAGATTAATTAGTTTTAATTACCCCACGTGATTATTATGCATGACAAGTATGGAAGAGCCATAAAATCTTTTAGAATATCAGTAACCCCAGAATGTAACTTAAAATGTTTCTACTGCCACAGAGAAGGTCATGGGTGTGGAAAGGATACTTTGATGAAACCCGATGAACTTGGAAAGATTGTTCACTCTGCTTTAGATTTCGGAGTTAAAAAAATAAAGATTTCTGGAGGCGAGCCACTTTTAAGAACCGATATCGTAGAAATAGTTGAAAATATTGTTCACGAACAAATAATTGATATTTCAATGACTACAAATGGTATATTGTTAGAAAAATATGCCGAAGGTCTAAAAAAAGCTGGTTTAGATAGAGTTAACGTAAGCCTTGATACTTTAGACCCAGAACAGTATAAGGAAATAACTGGCGGAAACGTAGATAAGGTTTTGAAAGGGATTGAAAAAGCCATCGAAGTAGGTTTGACGCCATTAAAAGTTAATTATCTTGCAATGAAATGTAATTTAGACCAATTACCAAAGATAATGGATTATTGTTCAAAAGTGGGTGCAATCCTACAAGTAATTGAATTTATTCCAATGGAAGAAGAATTAAAAGAACAACACGTAGATGTAAATAAAATTGAAGAAGAAATTTCAAAAGATGCTGTAGACGTTGTCACAAGGAAATTTATGCAAAATAGAAAGAAATATGTTCTTAAAAATGGTTTAGAAGTTGAATTTGTTAAACCTATGGACAATACCGAATTTTGCGGTCATTGTACAAGAATTAGATTAACTTATGACGGACAACTAAAAGCATGTCTTTTAAGAGACGATAACTTAGTAGATGTTTTAACTCCAATCAGAAACGGAGAAAAAGATATTAAAAAGTATTTTGTAGAATGTATTGATAACAGAGAACCATTCTGTAAATAATTAAAAACTTAATTTCTTTTAAATTATTATTTACTATTATTTAGTATTTATTTTACTATTATTTAGTATTTATTTTACTATTATTTAGTATTTATTTTATTATTAATTATTATTTGTCATTATCTATAATTTCGTATTTTTTATCGACTGCGTTATAAACTCTTTTGGAGTATTCTTTAAGCATTCTATCTGCGTTAAAGAAATCCACAGAAGTTAAAATGTTATCTTGAACCAATTTCCACCATTTATCGGTATCGTACATATCTATTACTTTCCAAATTAATTTATACATATCATCGGCTTCATAATCTTCATTGAGGTTTTCTCCATCGCCTATTGTAAAGCTAAGGTCGGGATATTCGTTGAACCATTCAACATGCCAACCGTCAAGTGTACTCATATGTATAGAACCATTCATTGAAGCAGTCATTCCGGAAGTACCCGAAGCTTCATTTGGTCTTTTGGGCGTATTTAACCAAATATCGGAACCCAATTTTAAAAGCTTGCTAAGATGCAATTCGTAACCTGTCAAAACGGCAGTGTTTTTAATTTCACGAGACTTTGAAATTATCCAATTAAATGTTACTTGTGCGTTAAAATCTGCAGGGTGTGGTTTTCCCGCCCATATAAGCTGTAATTTATCAGAATTTATAAGTTCTCTAAGTTTTTCCTCATCATGTAGTGGGAAATACGGTCTTTTGTATTCTGCAAAACGTCTTGCCCAAACTACGGTAAGTTTTTCCTCATCAAATAATCGTCCGCACTGGTCAGCAACTACTTGATATAGTTGTTTTTTAAGGTGTAATTTTCTTTTACGTAGATTTTCAAGGTCTCCTTCTTCAGCGCACCGTTTAAGTTCCACATCTTGCCAAGAATTAACATCTTGAGCATTTGTAACATATGTTATTTCACATCTTTTAGGGACCCAATTCCACATTTCCTCGGTGGTTTGCTGATGTAATTTTGAAACTGCATTTGCTTTTTTAGACATTTTTAAAGCAGCAACTGTCAGATTAAAAGGATTTCCACCAAAGTTCTCAGCTGTTTTTAAATCCGTACTACCAAAGAATCCCATATTGTTTAATATGTTAATATCTTGTATTTCATTTCCTGCAGGTATCGGGGTATGGGTGGTAAATACAAGGTGATTTTTTACATAGTCCAATCCTTTATCTTCCATCATTCTAAAAGCCAAGGGAATAGCTTGAGCCTCATTTAAATGGTAAACGTCTATATTTTCACATTTTTTAAGTACTTCGTATCCTGCTATACCTAATACCATTTCCTGAGCAATATGTGTAAGATTATTGCTATCATATAGGTTGTATGATATTGTACGTGAAAGATAATCGTTTTCTGGAATATCCGTGGTTAAATAATAAATTGGACGAGTGCTAAATATTCCTGCAGGTAGTAAATAGGCTTTTACCCATAGTTTAGACCTATTAATTTCTAGGGGTACTTTTACATCAATATCTACCAAATAGTCGTGGAATTTACGTGTTTTACCAATAACCATACGACCTTCAATATCTCGCATTTGGTCGTAGTAGCCGTAACTCCAAAGAATTGATACTCCAACCATCGGATAATTTGCTCTATTAGCTGCTTTAAATAACGAGCCAGCCAAAAATCCCAAACCTCCGGCATAAGTTTTTAAAGCCTGGTCGATTGCAAATTCCATGCTAAAATATGCTATTTTTGAAGTTTCCTCTTTTTTATTCATTCCTACACCCGTCCATCCCTACTTGCAACATGTGGTTATTTTTATATGACCCATACATGAATTTTTATAAATTAATCAGTTAATTTACATCTATATATTTTTTTGTTTTTAATCATATTTTAAATATAGGTATTTGTAACGCTCAATATTATGAAAACCAAAATCTAAATATTAAAAAATCAAAAATAAAATAAAAAAACTAATAAAAATTAATAAAAAATAAAAAGAATAATAAAAAGAATAAATATAGTAGTAAAAAAAAGCAATAATAAAAATAAAGAAAAATTTAATTGTTTTTATTTTCTTCGTTTTCAGTATTTTCCGTATTTTCTTCGTTTTCATCTTTTTTAGGCTCAAAAGATGTAGTTATTGGCTCATTTTTGAATTTGTATTCGTTCTTAAATTTAGATTCATTTTTAGGTATTATTATAGCTAAAACGATGTACGTTACAATTCCTAATATAAAGCCTGTGAATACAGTTAATGCTACGTACAAAATACGTACAAGTGTTGGGTCAACGTTGAAATACTCTCCGATTCCTCCGCAAACACCCTCTAACATTTTATCGTCAACAGACCTGTATAATTTTTTCACATCTTTTTTGTATTCCTGCATAATTTCACCCTCGTATAAATTTATTTATTTTTTAGATTATTTTAAATTAGTTTAGATTCTTTGTAAATTTTTGTAAATTTTTTACTTGTATATGTAAATAAAGTAAAATTTGATAGATAGTATCAATCTATATTTAAAATTAAAAATTATAAGAAATGAATTTAAGATAAATATTTACTTAATATAATATTTGGTATACTATTTAGTATACTATTTAGTATAATATTTTGTCTTCCATTCCTAATTCAAGAGCCATTTTAATTTCTTTTGCAATTCTTTGACCCATACTTAAGTTTTCACCATGGTAGAGGAATGAATAAGGGCTTCCATTCATAAATGTATTTGTACCGCCGTCAATTCTTGCGCTCATTTCAAATACAACGAGTTCAAGGTTTTCATTACATAATGATTGCAAGCAGAATGGACCTATCATACCGGGGTTAACCAAGTCTTTGGCTTTATCTACTAATTTATCGCCCATTTCAAATACTTGTGGCAATAAACTTTCTCTAATTACGATAGGGAAGTTACCTGTAATAACATATGAGGGGTTTAATTCGATTTCCATCTGGTCTTTTGCAGGAATTCTAACAAATCCATCGATATTACTTTCGTATCTTCTGTCCATACCCATTAATTCAACTCTGTTATATAATGGGGAGTAAAAATAGTGTATACAGTAGTTTGTACCCACAACATATTCCTCAATATGTGCATTTGGTACATCGCTTTCTTCTAAAACACCCTTTTTGATAAAGTCCGCTACTTTTGCGTCAAACTCTTCTTTTGAGGAACATACGAAGTAACCTCTACCTCCTCTCGCACCAGGGAATTTTACCATTGAAGGACCGTTGATATCTTCAGGTTTTGCCAATTTTTTAGGTAATCTTAAGCCACTTTCGCCTAATATCTTACCTTCCAAATCTCTTTCAGCTTCCCACCTTAATATCTTTCTGTTACCAAACATAGGAACTTTAAATGAACTTTCAACATTGTCTAATCCACAATATGCGATAAATGAGCCATGTGGCACAATAATTGCGTTCATGTCTCTTAGTTGCTGTTGAATATCATCATTGGAGATGTCTGAAAATTTGTCAACGTATATGAATTTGTCAGCTACGCCAAATCTTTTGTAGGGTACATCTCTATCTTTTGTAGTTATAACCGCGGTTGAAAAGCCTTCTAACTTAGCACCTTTTAAAATGTGTAATGAAGTGTGACTACCAACGGTTACGATTGTTATCTCATCTTTGTTGTATTTACTAAATATGTCAAGTATTTCTTCTTTCTGTATCATTCTACCACCATAAGCAAGAATTTAATTTATAACTCTTACTCTAAAATATGATATTTAGTTAGAATATTTAAAGAATTTATTTGTTTACTTATTTACTTATTTACTTATTTATTTACTTATTTATTTTAAATATATACACATTTGCACATCTAAACATATTTATTAAATTTTACTAATGTACTATTATATTTATTCATTATAGTATTTACTCGTTCAAATTTATATATATTGTTACTATATACCTATAATACAAATAAAATGCTAATCAATTATAATAGAAAACTAAATAATAAAATAATAAAGAATAAAAAAGAAAATAAAATTATAACCAAAGTGAAAAAGTGCTAAAAAACGATATAGATGAAACACCTGTAACGCCTAAAGTAATAGGATTAGATGAAGCCGGAAGAGGTCCAGTAGTAGGGCCAATGGTAATAGCGGGCGTACTATTGGAATTAAACAATAAAGAAAAAACTAAAACATTTTACGATTTAGATTTGAAAGATAGTAAAAAGCTTTCTAAGAAAAAGCGAGAAAGTCTCTACGAAGAAATACAAAAACTTGCAAAAGTAGATAAGGTAGTAGTCACTGCAAAGGAAATTGACGACCAAATGAAAATAATTAATTTAAATAAAATAGAATTGAATGGATTTTCAAGTATAATCAATAAATTTTACAAGGATGAATACGGATTAGATGAAAATAGGCGAAATAATGGCTTTTTAACATATATCGATGCTTGTAGTAGTAACGAAACATCTTTTTCAAACCAATTGAAAGCAAAATTAATCAATAAAAACATAGATTTGATAGCAGAACATAAAGCAGACGATAATTATAAAATAGTCTCTGCAGCTTCAATAATTGCTAAAGTAACTAGGGATAATATCATAGATTCTTACAATGAGAAGTATAATACAATGGGTTATACAATAGGCAGTGGTTACCCAAGCGACCCAAAAACCAAGAAGTTTTTAAAACAGTATTTAGAAGATAACAAAGAATTGCCCGATATAGTTAGATTTAGTTGGAATACAACTAAAAAACTCTTAAAAGAGTATGATTCGGAAAATGGAAATATTGATTTGAAATGTGAAAATTTATTAAAATGGGTAAAGAATTAAAGTAAGTTAGAATAAGTAAAATAAGTAAAATAGGTAATATAAACTCCATAAAAATAAAATTTATATTTGATAATTGTAAATCTATAAAAATTAGAAGGACATATTATTCATAAATTTATTACAATAACTTATTACAATAATTTATTACAATAATTTATTACAATATTATTATCCTATAATATAATGGTGAAATAGTGACCAATGAAGAATTGACCAATAAAACGGAAGAAACACAAGAAACACAAGATATTAAAACTAACGAAAATACTGAATCCGTAGAAAAGAAAGAAGAAAATAACGTAGAAATGGAAGAAAAAAAGAAAGAAAAAAAGGAAGTAAAACCAACTTGGAAATACTATACGTATGATGGTTCTACAAAGACTAAAAAATTAGTTATTGACAAAAGGGGTAAAAAATACCTAATTGCAAAAGAAAACAAGGAATTTGGAAACGATTTAGGTGTAGCAAATTTAACGGATGTTAGCGAAGGTAACGTGTTACCGACCCATAAAGGTGACGAATTTTATTTAGTTGAGCCTACAGCTTTTGACATCATCAAAAAGATGAAAAGAAGCGTTACAACATTATTACCTAAAGATATAGGTCTTATAATTGCATACTGTGGTATTGAAAACGGTGAAACCGTTATTGAGGCAGGAACTGGTTCAGCAGGTTTAACAATGTACTTATCACAAGCAGTCGGTAAGGAAGGAAAAGTAGTTACTTACGAAAAAAGACCAGAATTTGCAAAGATTGCAAGAAAAAACCTTGAAATTATGGGTTCTGTAAAATTAAACCAACCAATAATTGGTGTAGATGAAGAACCAGTTGAAACAGAGCCAATTGTAAACGAAGTAGCTGAAAGCAAAAAAGTTTATAATGTAATTCAGAAAATAGGCGATATAACAGAAGGTATTGAAGAACAAGACGTTGACGTAATTGTTTTAGATATGCCAGACCCTTGGAATGTAGTTCCACACGCAAAACAAGCTTTAAACAAGGCAAAAGGTAGAATTGCGGTTTATGTTCCATACATAGAGCAATCAAAAAAAGCTGTAGAAGCTTTAAAAGAAAATAATTTCTTAGATATTATTACAATCGAATGTATCTTAAGAGAAATGGATATTTCAGAAAAAGGCGTTAGACCATCAACAAGAATGATAGGACACACAGGATATTTGACTTTTGCAAGAGTTTGCCCTGAAAAATTACCTTTAAATGAAGAATAATTAATAAATAACTAAATAAATATTTATAGCTCATAATCATGACTTCTAAAATATCTTTCTTTTTTTAGATTTTTAATTTAATCCCAATTGTAATTTTTAATTTATTTTTAAGCCATTAAAAAAATAAATTTAGGAATTACTTAATTCAAATAAACATGTTTAAATCATATATTGAAATATATTAAGATATGTAATTAAATGTATAATTAAATGGCTCGAGGTTTTTTATGGATTTTTCAAAAAACAAATTATACATATTATTGGGACTAATTGCAATAGTTTTGATAGCTATTGGTGGTATTATCACACTATCTGCCGGTTATTTTACCATATCTTCAGTTGCCACCTCTTCAGACGATGTGCAAGTAATAACTCATTACACCGATTCCCAAATTAAAGAAAAAGCTTTAGATGTGGATTATAATGATTTAATAGACTATAACGAACAATATGTTGGTAAAATAATTCATTACAAAGGTCAAATTATTAAAATTAACGAAAGCACAGGATATATTTATTTAACCTTGGCTACTAAAAAAAGTTCTGAAAATTATTATAATGGCAATAACATAAATGCATGGTACAAAGGCGATAAACTAGCTAACGGTACTATAATAAATGTTTATGGAAATTACAGTGGCTTAAAATGGGCAGGCGAAGATTCAGAAAATGAAACTATACCTTCAATACATGCATTGTTAATTGAATAATAGTAAAAGAATAATAAAAGAATAATAAAAGAATAATAAAAGAATAATAAAAGAATAATAAAATAATCATACTTTTTTTTATTTTATAAAATAATTTTTTAATTTAATTACTATAACTAAACACTATTAATATAAGTATATTTAGATATATTATTAATACATAACAAATGGCAGAGGTTTTTTTTATGAGTTTGCCAAAAAACAAATTATATACATTGTTAGGAATTATAGCAGTGATTTTAATAGCTATTGGCGCAATTACTATATTTTCTATAGGTTATCTTACCCCATCCCCAGTTACCATCTCTTCAGAGGATGGTGAGGTAGTAAAACAAATAAATGGCTCTCAAATTAATGAGGAAGCTTTAGATGTAGATATAGATGTAAATTATAATGATTTAATAGACCATAACGAACAATATGTTGGTAAAATGATTCATTATAATGGTCAAATTATTGAAGTTGACGAAACAGATGGGCGGTCATATTTAATAATGGCTACAAAAAAAATTTCTGAAGATTATTACGAGGGCAATAACGTAAAGGTTAAATATTTAGGCACTGGCTTAATTCAAGGTTCTATAATAGACGTTTCTGGAGAATATCGTGGTTTAACATGGGTAGAAGAAGGTTCTGAAAATGAATCCATACCTTTAATTAATGCAAAAATGATTGAAGATAAATATAAAATAATAATGTGTAGATAATCTATTAAAGTAGAATATATTACAATAGTAAATTAATAAAAATAAGAATAAAATAATAAAATAATAAAATAAAAATCATACTTTTTTAATTTTAAAAATAAATAGTAAAAATAAAAATAATTTAATTAAGTAAATTATTTATTAACAATACTTTTTAATTCATCTTGTAATGTTTTATTAATCAATTTTCCGTCTGCTTTTCCACGTAAGTTTGCCATACATCTACCCATCAATAAACCCATGGCACCCATGCCTTTTTCATTAACAACAGCAATGTTTTGCTTAATAATACTTTTTATCTCTTTTACAACGTCTTCTTCAGACATTGCACTAAGTCCTTTAATTTCAAGTATTTTATCAACATTTGCATAGGGATTTTCAACAAATCCTTTCAATACATCAACAATTGCTTCTTTTGAAACTTTACCGTTTTCAATACATTCAAATAATTGTTCAAAGTGTTCTTCTTTAAGTAATTCAATGTTAAAGCCTTCTCTTCTAATTTCTTTAACTGTAGCTTCAATTGTTGTAGCAATTAAGGTCGGTTTAACTTTAAATGTTTTCGCAAGCTCTTCAAATAAATCCACGTGGTAAGACATAACCATTTGTTTTGCTAAATCGTTGTTTAAGTCATATTCTTTTATAAATCTTTCCAATTTTTCTTTTGGCATCTCTGGGAGATTATTTCTAATGTTTTCAACGAATTCATCGCTAATTGGGATGTTTGGAATATCTGTTTCAGGATACATCCTTGCAGCACCTGGTAAAGGTCTTAAATATGACGTATTACCATCTTCTAAAGCTTTTCTTGTTTCTTCTGGAATTCCTATTGTTATGGCCTCGTATGCTCTATCTAACACAGCACCTAAAGCTCTAACAGCTTTAGATTCCCTATCTGCCACAATAATAACAGCGTCTTTTGTTTCGGCATTTGCACCCATAAATTCTTTAAGTGCGTCAACTTCTTCTTGCGTAATTCCGTATTTTGGCAATTCATCAGTATGGAATAATCCTCCAACGCCTCCGATTACTTTTCCACGGTCAGAGAATTCAGTTCCTAATCTTCTGTTTGGTTGAACTTCTTTACCGATTAAACCATCAAATCCTTTGAGTAAAATTGCTTTAACTACACCTTTTTTCTTTAAAGCACTTTTAATTACTTTTGATTCAGTATTTTTAAATAATTCGGTAACATCTACGATATTTTGAGTACCTGTTTTTACTTCCGCATTTCTTTCAATTAACTCTTTTTTAATTTCGTTTAACTTAATTTGTCTTATTGCTTCGTTTTTAATAATTTGCTCGATTAAATCAAGATTTTGAACCCCTTTAACTTCAATACGTGCACCTTCTTTAATAGAAATGTTTACGTCCTGCCTAATGGTTCCTAATCCCCTTTTAGCTTTTCCTGTAGCCCTTAAGATTGTACCAATTCTTCTTGCAGCTTCTTTTCCCATTTCGGGGGTTGTAATGTCAGGTTCGGTGGTGATTTCCAATAAAGGAATTCCCAATCTATCAACGCAGTAAATTACTTTGTCTTTTTCATCCCTTACTTTTTTACAAGCGTCTTCTTCTAAGCATAAACTTGTGATTCTAACATCGCCATAATCTGTTTCTATGTTACCATCTTGCGATATAAACATAGTTCTTTGAAATCCAGATGTATTTGAACCATCAATAACCATTTTACGCATAACTTGAACTTCGTCAACTACGTGCATGTCCATAAGCTCTGAAACTTCAACTGCTGTGTAAACTCCCTCTTCACAAGGTCCTTGAGGCGGTTCGTCATCTAATTCTACAAGACAGTTTGTATCGTTATAGTACTGATAAACATAGTTTTTCTCTTTTTTAGACTCAATAAGGGCTGCTTTATCAATCTGACCCATTTCACTTTGAGAAGGTCTTAAAACTCTTTCAATTTCCCCGTGAGGTTCATCATCTCTAATTTTTGTAGGGCAATTACAAAATAATTTCCTACTCGTGTTTAGTTGTTGGTGTATCTCTAAACCAACTTTTAAACCCAATTCTTTATAGTCTAAATTTAAATTCAAATCAGAATTTGACATAATATCACCAATAATCAAATAAATAATTAAATGAAGTTATTTTATAAGTTTATTTTATAAGGTTATTCCATAATATTTTTACTTTTTATCTTATTTTATTTACATTATGATACATCATATTTAATTTAAATCAATTACACTAAATTCGGTTATTTCTCCCGCAATATTTTTTCCCATTAAGTCCTTAGCTTCTTTAAACTCGTAATTTGCCAATAAATACATCATTTTTACAAGTGCAGTTTCAGCGTTCATATCTTCACAGCTAATTACGCCCATTTTTTGCAATTCTACACCGTTTGAGTAAACGTTCATGTTTACCCTTCCATTAATGGTTTGTGTCGTCATAGCAACCAATAATCCTTTGCTTATGGCGTATTTAATGCCCTCAAATAAAGTTTCTGGAGCGTGTCCTAATCCAGTACCTTCTAAAACGATTCCTTTGTAGCCTTTATCTGCATAATATTTCAAAATATCTGAATTGATACCTGGATAAATTTTTAAAAGTGCTACTCTTTCCTCTAATTTCGTGTTTATTTGCACATTCAAGTTTTTATCTATAATGTTTTGTTTTAATTTTCTTTCGTCTGCAAGGTATTCAATTTTATAGTCTTTTTCGTTTGTTTTTTTGTTTTTTGAAAGCATATTCATTTTAGCAACAGGTTGAGCGTTAACTGATTTAAAAGCATCCCTTCTCGAAGAATGTAATTTTCTAACTTTTACGCCTTCGTGTAAGTAACAGTATTCGTCACCGTTTTCGCCGTGCATAAGTACGTAAACACCGCTTAAACCTTCTGTAGCAAATTTAGTTGAAGCAATTAAGTTTAAAGCAGCGTCTGAAGAAGGTCTATCGCTACTTCTTTGAGCACCCACTAAAATAATAGGCACATTTGATTTAACCATAAATTGAAGAGCTGAAGCCGTGTAGTGCATAGTATCAGTACCGTGCGCAATAACAATTCCGTCTGCTCCGTTTTTTACTTCTTGTTCAATGTGTTCAGCTACTTCTTTCCAGTAGGTAGGCAACATGTTTTCACTTAATATGTTCATTACTGCCTTTCCAGAGATATTTGCTATAGTCAAAAGTTCGGGAACTGCCATAATTAAGTCGTCCGCTGTGAAAGCAGGGTGAACTGCACCGGTTTTATAGTCTACTCTAGAAGCAACAGTACCGCCAGTTGATATGATTGATATATTTTTCAATTTTTTATCTTTGTTTATCTCCAAGTCGGTTTTAACGTGCTTAGGTGTTTCTCCTTTACTTAAAAGTTTAATTTCTTCGATTTTTTCCTTTTTTATACCTGCATTGTATCCGCTACTCATTTTTATCATAATAACGTCTTCTTTTAAACAAGGCATAATGTTTCCTTTATAGGTTGTTGAAGATTTATCAGCTTCTGCTTTTGTAGTTATTTCCACCAAATCTCCAATATCTGTTTTTAAATTTTCCAAACAATTATTGTTACTCATAATTTGAACACCTATTTTATTAGTAGTATGAATTTAAATATAATTTTTAAATATAATTTTTAATAATGTTTTAATAAAGTTTTAATACAAATTACATATACAATACCTTAATATATATAATTTAATATCAAAGTTTTTATAATTGATTAACAAAGTCTATTATATATCTTTTATTTAATTAAATATCTTATCATAATAAATAAAATACTTATAAAGTCCGTATAAAATTATCTAATTTAGAATAAAGTACTCTGAATTATTTATTAAGTGCAAAGTATTATATATTAGAAAATTATATCTATTCTTTACAAAATTTAAGCAGTTAATTTTTTATTTGCGAGGTGTTAATATGATGGATACACAAAGACCATTAGACGCATTAGGAAAATCAATCAACACAAATATCACCGTATTTTTAAAAGACGGTAAAGAAATCAAAGGAAGATTAAAAGCATACGACTTACACATGAATGTTGCTTTAGAAAACGCTAAATTAGGAGAAAAAGAGTACCCTATGTTAGTTGTTAGAGGAGACAACGTTTTATACGTTTCATTATAAGTTATAGTAAGTTATAGTCTAAAACTTAGCGATTAAAAAAGAATATATGTTGTTAGTATAATTTTAACTACTAACAATAGATATTCACTTTTTATATTCATATTTGTTTAAAATTATAATTTAAAGTTTATAATTTAAAGTTATATTTAAATTTCTAATCGTGAATAATTTAATAATAGTTTAATAATAATTATGTTTTATATTTTCAATTGTATTATTATCATATTTATCGAGTCATCACAAAAAGTGCTGTAATTGGTATTTATGGTATCATCATGCTATCGAGAATTATACAATAATATATTTATACTATAAGTATATATTATGTTAAAGTACTATACGTAACAATATAAACGTAATAAACGTAATAATCTAAATAAACAAAGCTTTAAAGTTAAAAATCAATAGATTGAGCTTTTAGTTTTGAGTTTATTTTTATAATTTATTATAAGCAAACACGGTGAAAAAAATGTCCAAAGGTACCCCATCACAAGGTAAACACAACAAAGGTTCAAACCACATTATCTGCAGAAGATGTGGAAAAAGATCATACCACGTTAGGAAAAAAGTATGTGCAGCATGCGGATTCGGTAGAAGCGCAAAATTAAAAAGATTTGCATGGCAATGGAAAAAATTCAACGGAGAAAGATTAAAATAATTGAATAATAATTAATTAAATTAGTAAATTAATTAAAATTAATTATGTATTCATTATTCCTAATCAATTCTTTTTTTAAAATAGATTAGAAGATTATTTTATAGATTATTTAACTAGGTTATTTATTATCTATAACGCTTTTTTATAACATGTTATTTTAACAAAATTTAAACTATATTTTTGGCTTATTATATCTCTTAATAGTTTTATACATCTATTTTTATCAATAATTATTTATAATATTTTATTTAAGTATTTTTAAATAAGCGAATCATCAATTTTATTAATACATTTACTAATATGCCATTTTAATAACAATCATTAAGATAATATACCTCTTGAAACAAATATTGTTATCAAATTATATATTTATTCAAATCTATAAATGGTATTAAACTATACAAAAAAGTAATTACGAAATTACGAAATTACGAAAATTATAATAATTATACTATAACGGTGATTTTTGTGACTAAAGTCAATAATGTAAATGGAGCAGAGGCTTTAATAAAAGCATTGGAAGCCGAAGGAACTAAGGTAATATTTGGATATCCTGGGGGCGTTTTAGTATCTTTCTACGAATCCTTATGCGATAGTAATATGATACATATACTCACAAGACACGAGCAAGCCGCGGCACACATGGCAGATGGCTACGCTAGGGTTAGTGGAAAAGCCGGCGTTTGCATAGGCACATCAGGTCCTGGTGCAACCAACCTGGTAACTGGTGTAGCAACCGCACACATGGACTCATCACCGGTAATAGCTTTAACAGGGCAGGTTAGCTCTAATATAATAGGTGACGACGCTTTCCAAGAGATAGACTCTTTCGGCATATTTATGCCTATAACAAAGCATAATTTCCAAATACGTCAGGCTGACGATTTAGTTGACATAATGAGAAAAGCACACGAAATCGCTACAACAGGTAGGCCTGGGCCAGTACACGTGGATATGCCATCTGATATATTAACAGGAGAGCTTAGCAAGGCCGTTAAAATACCTGCGGATATAAATATCTCAAGTTATAAGCCTACAACCGTAGGGCACCCCTTGCAAATAAAAAAGACGATAGAAGCAATAATGAATTCCAAAAAGCCCCTTATATTAGCAGGCGGTGGAGTTTCAATAGCTCACGCAAGTGAGGAGCTATTGGAGTTTGCAGAATTGTTAAATATACCTGTATGCACCACATTGATGGGTAAAGGCTGTATATCTGAAAAACACGAGCTTTCAACCGGATTAACCGGTATGCACGGTACTCAGGCTTCAAATAACCTCATAGATAAGTGTGATTTACTAATTGCAGTAGGTTGCAGGTTTTCAGACAGGGTAACCGGAAAAGTTTCAGAGTTTGCACCAAATGCTAAGGTTATACATATGGACATAGACCCTGCAGAAATAGGTAAGAATATTTCTGTTGATATCCCAATCGTAGGGGATGCTAAGAGAATATTACAAGATTTAATAAAACAATTGAAAAAACAGAAAAGGAAACACGAAGAATTATTAAAATCTGAAAATACTCCTGAAAATTCAAATTTAAATAATTTTAATTCAAATCCAAATCTAAATTCTAAATTTTTGGATATATCAGAATGGTCAGTTGAAGTTAAGAAATTAAAGGAAGAATCTGAAAAAGAATTAAGTGTAACTGTTGAAGAACAACAGAATTTAGAAAAAACAGACAAAGAAAAAATAGAAAAAATAGAAAAAATACACCCGAAAGTTGCAATATATGATTTAATGGAAACAATATATGATATAGACCCAGAACTTGAAAATACATATGTTACAACAGACGTTGGTCAAAATCAAATGTGGACAGCAAGATATTTCAAATTTAAGAAAGATGCTTTAATAACTTCTGGCGGTCTCGGGACAATGGGTTTTGGATTCCCTGCAGCTTTAGGAGTTAAGTTTGCAAAGCCTAATGCAAACGTTATATCCATAAGTGGCGATGGTGGATTCTTAATGAACTCACAAGAATTAGCTACAATGGCACATTATAATATACCCGTAGTAGCAGTGATATTTAATAATAGAGCTTTGGGAATGGTTCACCAATTACAATCCGTACTTAATAACAGGCAGTCACAAATAGATTTAGGTGAAACACCGGACTTTATCCAATTAGCTCACAGTTACGGAGTCATGGCAGAAAGAGTTTCAAATTCTAAGGATTTAAAGGAAACACTTAAAAAAGCAATATTGATGAATAAACCATATGTTATAGAAGTTATGATAGATTCAGGACATGCTGTAAAGGTTGTAGCACCAGGAGCTAACTTGACGAAAATGATTGAGCCAGAAAATAAAGAACCTTGCTCAGAAAAAATATTATTCAAAGATATGGTTTCAAAATTATAAAAGAATTGAAAAATAGGAATTAAGGACTATATATTAGAATTAGAATAAGATTAAATTAGGATAAAAGTAAAATTAATTGTTATTAACACATAATTAATTTTAAATTTTAGTTTACGGTGGTAATCATGGATAAAAGGCATATTATTACGGTTTTGGTGCTCCATAAACCTAGTGTCCTACAAAGGATTTCTGGACTTTTTGCAAGAAGATGGTTTAATATTTCCAGCATAACTGTTGGCACAACGGAAAATCCAGATATTGCAAGGATGACAATTGTTGTTAAAGGCGACGATACTCATTTAGAGCAAGTTTTAAAGCAATTAAACAAGTTGGTTGAAGTTGTTAAAGTAAAAGATTTGAAACACAATAATTACGTGGAAAGAGAGTTGTGCATCGTAAAAATTCACGCACCTACTGAAAGTGGTAAATCTCAAATTACGCAATATGCAAATATTTTTAGAGGTAGTATCGTTGATTTAAGTGCTGAGACTATAACTGTAGAAATTACGGGCGACGAATCCAAAATAAACGCATTTTTAGACTTAGTAAGACCCCTAGGTATTAAAGAAGTTGCAAGAACTGGTTTAACGGCTTTAATGAGAGGTTCTAAAATTTTAAAATCTAATAAAAAATAAATAAAAATATTTTTATTATATTTATTATCTTTAATATTTTTAGTATCTTTAATCATTTTACCCTTTTTTAATTTATTTTTTACTATATTTTATTATTTTTTTATTATTTTTTCATCTATTTTAAAATTTTAAGTATATTTTTAGGTAAGATTGGTTATTAAGGTTTTATATAATATAATGGGCAATAAATATATTTAATAATTATTAGGCTATTAAATAGGCATATGATGAGGGATTTATATATGTTAAAAACCAAAAAAGGACAACTGTCAATGGAGTTAGCCATAGTAATATGTGCAGCAATTGTTGTCGGTGCTGTGGTTGGGTATTCGTCGCTATCTTTTGTAAAAGATACGGGAAATTCGATAGGTGAGGCTAGCAAATGCTTCAATGACCCTCTTTCTAATTTAAAAAATAATGAAGGTACTGAATCTTCAAGTCCTATACTTACTGTAACTAATGATACTGGAAGAGGTCAATATGCTCACGACCGTTCAAAATATCCTCCAGCATTCGGTAGGAATTTATCGTTTAAAGAATGCCCCCTTACTAAAAAAAGTAACGGTAACTACTTATTTAGATTAAGAAACGGTAGTTCAAATAAATGGGACTATAGGATTAATCCCGCTACAAATGAATTATGTATTAAAAATGGGGATTCATTTGTAAAAAAATTACCGATTGGCGACTCTTTAACTTTAAAATTAAACAGTGGCTCAATAACTGCAGATATAGACGATAAAAATGGCAAATATCATTCAATAACACCTGCCCCTAAGTCTAACAAAAGAACAAATATTATCGATACTACATCATCTAAACCTTTTGAAGTCATAATATCAAAAACAGAAGATGGATACTCGATTAGCACTAATATGGAAAGTGATACTACGGACTTTCCATATTATATATAATTAAAATAATTAAACTAATCAAAATAATTAACTTTTATTTTATATTTTTACATATTATTTACATATTATATATTATATTTTAATATTTATTTCAATTTTTTAGTATTTTTTCATTGTCATTTTGCTCTATTTTTGTATATTTTTGTATATTTTTTTCATTTTGAGTTTTTAAAATCCATTTAATAACTAATAAATAGTATAAAAGCTTAAATTTTAATAATTAAAAATTAAAAAAGCGGGAAAGAAAATGAATAAGTTAAAAATTGCAGTTTTATTGGGTACGAGACCCGAAATTATCAAAATGTCACCCATAATACGATATTTAGAGAATGTTAACGAACTTCAAAGGATAAAAAAATTAAGTAAAATGGCAGGTTATGATTTATCCTCCGATAGTTCGAAATCAAATGCTAATGAAAATAATGAAAATAATGAAAATAATGAAAAAAAGGATAACGTTTTGTCTAAAAATACCTTGGATATTTTAGATATCGATAATACACGGGTAGAGTATATAATTATCCATACAAATCAACATTATTCTCAAAATATGGATAAAATATTTTTTGATGAATTAAATTTACCAAAATGCAAATATAATTTAAAAATTGGCTCGGGAAGACACGGTGAGCAAACAGGAAATATGATGATAGCACTTGAAAAAGTACTAGTTGAGGAAGAACCTGACGTTTTATTCGTACAAGGGGACACAAACACCGTGTTAGCTGGTGCAATCACTGCATCAAAAATGGGTATAAATGTAGCTCATGTTGAGGCAGGATTAAGAAGTTTTGATAGGACCATGCCTGAAGAATTAAATAGGATAATGGCAGACCATATTTCCGACTTTTTACTTGCACCTACAAATTTGGCAAAGCAAAACCTGTTAAATGAAGGTATCGATGAAAATAAAATTTTTGTTGTAGGTAATACTATAGTTGATGCTACATTGCAAAATTTAAAAATAGCCAAGAAGAAAATTGAAAATTTGGAAAGCTCCGAAAATATGTTATCAAACCTAGCAAGTGAAAAAAACGCGGATTATTTCTTGTTGACATTACATAGGGCAGAAAATACCGATTATTTCGATAGGCTATCAAATATAATTGAAAATATTGTTAATATAGCAGATAATTATTCAAAAATAGTATTCCCGATTCATCCTAGAACTTTCAAGAAATTAAAAGAATATGATTTACTTTCAAAGTTAGAGAATAACCCAAACATTCAATTAATAGAACCTGTAGGTTATTTGGACTTTTTGTTGTTGGAAAATAACTCTAAATTAATACTCACTGACAGCGGAGGGGTGCAGGAGGAAGCATGTATTTTGGGCGTACCTTGCCTTACAATACGTCAAAATACCGAAAGACCCGAAACCGTGGACGTTGGTAGTAACATAATAGTTGGTTATGATTATGATAACTGGGTAAATGGTCTAAATAAAATATTGGGTTTGGATTTAGAGAAGGATACCGATAGATGTACGCCTTGCAGTGCAAAAAAATGGGATAATCCATTCGGATGTGGAAATTCTGCCGAAAAAATACTTGAAATAGTATTTTCAAAACTTAAAAACTAAAAAATACAACTTAAAAATACAACTTAAAAATAAAAATTAGACATTAAAATTACATATAAAGTAAAAAAATTAAAATTAAATCATTTATTTTTTATATTATTATACAATATATACAATTTATATTTAACACAAATGTGGTAAATGTCAAAATCCAATATTAAACTTATTTAAATGTTGTAAACTATAACATATAAAATATACATACATTTTAAAGTTTTAATCAAAAACATCGAGAGGGAAAACATGGTAAAACTAAACGAAGAAATGCAAAAAGCTTTAAGTGGTTTATTATTCTTAGCAACTGCTTCAAAGGAAGGAATCCCTAACGTAGCACCAATGGGTGCAAATATAATCGTAGATGACGAAACTTTGATTATCTCCGATAATTTCATGAAGAAAACAATTGCAAATATTAAGGAAAACCCACTCGTAGCAATAAATGTTGCAGATTGTAGAGCTTGCTCATTACAATTCAAAGGAAAAGCTGAGTACGTTACAGAAGGAGATTACTTTGAAATTACAAAAAAATGGATGGCAGAAAAAATGCCAAACATTAAACCAAAAGGAGCAGTCGTTATTAAATTTGTAGAAATTTACAGCGTAAAACCTGGTGACAACGCAGGTAAATTACTCGAAACTGATGATTAAGTGATATATAATTAATATTTTAGTAATATTCTAAAAATATTAATTTTATTCTTTGTAATTTCTTTTTAATTTTTTCATTTCTTTTTTATTATTTTTAAGATTATTAAATGGAAATTATCCACTATTAATTTTAAAATACGATTAAATACCTTTTTATAACTTGTTTTAGATATACTATTGATACTAATGAGTTTCTATTTACTATTATATTTAGTATACGACTACAATTTAAGATTTTAACATTATGTGTGATATTTATGAAAATGGGCATTATTTCTGAGGAAAGAGACTGGATAACCGATGAATTAAAAAATAAACTGGAACAAAACGATATAGACCCAATACTTATAAAGCCATCCAAAATAGTAAACACCCTATCAAAAAAAGGCATAAAATTTGAACATAACAGTAGAAATTTATTCGATTTAGAATGTGCCTTTGTAAGAAATATTGGATTTGGCGATGAAATGATGCACAGATTCGATATAATAGAAAATTTAAGCCATTTTATACCTATTATAAACCCAACTCAGTCAATACAGGACGCAGGTAATAAGTACAGGACATCTTTTTTATTGGCAAAAAATGAAATACCTCAAGCAGAAACCATAATCTCCGAAGATATTAATAAAATATTGGCTTATTCAGATAAATTTGATGATAGTGTTTTAAAACCATTTTTTGGAAATGGAGGACAAGGTTTAGTTCGTTTAAAAGGTAGGTCTACAGTTACAAAACTAAATACTTTAAATACATTCAAAGAATCGAATCCTGCTTTTTATATGCAGAAATTCGTAAATAATCCAAATAACGTCTATAGGGATATTAGGGCTTTTGTAATAGGTGATAGGGTAGTTTCAGCTATGTACAGAGAATCTGACAATTGGATAACGAATATTAAACAAAATGGTACGCCCAAACAATGTGAAGTAACCCGAGAAATAAGTAAATTGGCATTAGCTGCAAAAGAAGCACTCGGTTTATACTACGCGGGCGTAGATTTAATAGAAAGTGAAACCGGTTTAAAAGTAATCGAAGTTAACGCTTGCCCTTCATGGGAAGGTCTTTCAAAAGTTTCCGAAGAAGATATTACACAATTATTGGTCAACGAAGCCAATAGAATTGTTAAAAAACATAAAATGGATAAATTAACTGAAAAATATGTTAGATAATATAGTACCATAAAATAATAAAATAGTAATAAAATAATAATTTAAATTATTTAAATAATTCTTTTTTTAATAAGTTAATACATTCAACAGAGTTTTTAGAATTTTTTTGTATTTTTAATAATTTTTCATCAATTTTACCAGATTTTATACGTTTTGTAGAATATATATAACTATTATGTTCATTATAACCCTCTATTGACAAATTATTTTTAAATTCATCTCGCATAATATCTCTATTGAAAATTATTTCTTCAGAAGTTTTATCTAATTTTTCATCATGATATGGAATCCCAATAGGTGATAGAGCAATAAGTCTTTCATCAACTTCCGAAATCCTTTGAAGTTCGCAATTATTATTCGTATTATGGTTATCGTTTTCGTTTTTATCTAACTTATTCTCATTAATGGCATTGTCATTGTTACAAATAGTATGATAAATAGGTTTACCTTTAAAAGCTATCGTAATACCCCTTTTACGACCCACAGATACACCTTCATATACGTTATATCCTATTTCAAACAAAGCACTCCTAAATGGAATTGAAGAAGAGTAGGAAATAACCATGCCTCCGTCTTTAAGTTTTTTATACATTAAATCTAAAAATTCAACCGTATAAAGCACAGGGTCACGAGCTGGGGAAAAAGCATCATGACAAACTATATCGTAGTAATTATTGGGCATTTTTTGTAATATAACTCGTGCATCGTCATTAAAAACTTGAATATTACCATTAAACTCTCTTTTGGAATTACTTTCCTTTTTTACCATATCCTTATCAATATCCTTATCAATATCCTTATCAATATCCTTATCAATATCAATATCGTTAAAATTATTAAAAAACTCAAAGTATGCCTCTTTGATAAGTTCATGCTCTTTTAATGGAATATCTAAACATAGGGAAAGAAATAAAGTTTCTTTACTTATTTCAACCATATCTATATTACAATTTTTGTTTTTAGAAAGGCAAGCCATTGCGTTATAGCCCATACCACTACAAAGGTCAAGTATATTGCAACTATCCCTCATTTCTACCATTGAAGGGATTGCAAACTTTTCAATGCCTTCAGTAAGTGCTCCGACTCTAGAGTGCATTAATTCGTCAGTATCTTCTGATTTTAAAGTATACGTTCCATCATCGGTTTTAACAAGCATATCTATTTCATTACTAGTTAATTCATCTATTAAATTCTTTGAAAGTTCCAAAAGTCCATTAGAATGTATGTCTTTTATTTCTTGAGTCCTTAACATTTCTAAGAATTTTCTTATATATTTATCAATTATTTCCGTAGCTTTTGAGTTGGGTAACATAATAACACCAAATAATTTATAAAAAATTATAAAAATTTCATAATTGAGTATAATATATAATGGCCATAACGGTATAAAAATAAATCTAAAAATAAATCTAAAAATAAATCTAAAAATAAAATATCTAAAATAAAAAAAGTATGGGAAGAAATTTATTGTTTTTTAACTATTTTAACAATTTTGTCAACAATCTTTTTAAATTCTTCTGAAGCTTTACAATCTAATGTAACCATTGGGATACCTTTGTCTGAAGCCTCTCTAGCTCTTACATCTAATGGGATAGGGCCAAGGAAGTTAACGCTTAAAGCTTTTGCTGCTTTTTCTCCCCCACCTTTTCCAAATACGTCTACTACTTCATCACAGTGTGGACATACGAAACCGCTCATATTTTCAACTAATCCGATAATAGGTATTTCGAGAACTTTCGCAGTTCCTACGGATTTTCTAGCATCCATAACTGAAACTTCTTCAGGGGTTGTAACAATAACCATACCATCGATGTCAGGTATTGACTGCAATGTGGTTAATTGTATATCTCCAGACCCTGGCGGTGTATCGATTAATAAGAAATCAAGTTCGCCCCATGAAACGTCGCTTAAAAACTGTTTGATAGCTCCGCTTGCTTTTGGACCTCTCCAAATAATAGGTGAATCTTGGTCAGGTAAGAAATAGCCAATTGACATTGTTTTTATGCCTTGTTGTGTAACGATTGGCATAATTCCGTTTTCATCACCTGTAGGTTGTACATCATGGACTCCTAACATTTGGGGAATGTTTGGACCGTGAATATCTCCGTCGAGTACACCAACAGAATAGCCCATTTGGTTTAATGTAGCTGCAAGGTTTACAGTAACTGTTGATTTACCAACTCCACCTTTACCACTTACAATAGCTATTTTATGTTTTATTTTATCCATTTTTTCTCTAATTACTCTATTTTGTTGTTCCATCATCTTTTTGGTGTCAGAACATGCGGAACTTTCTCCGCAAGAGTCGCAATTTCCACTGCATTCTTCTGCCATGGTTTCACCTTATATTTAATTAAGTTATTATTTATGAAATTTTAATATTTTTATCAATTTACCATAATTTACTATTTAATAATATCTTTGGTATTATTTAAATATTTAAACTTAAATCATTATGGATATTATTAAATAATATGTCATCCAATATAAACAGTTCTACAAAAAACACATATGCGTATAATTGAAAAATAAAACTAAATAAAAAAATAAAAATATTAAAATATTAAAATATTAAAATATTATGGTAAATAATATTAGTGTACTGTAGGTACAAATTTGTAACCGTAGCTGATTACACCTGATTTACCATCTTCTTTGATTTTTCTGAATTCTGTCTGAACAGGCATTCCAATTTCAATTTTATCAAGGTCACAGTCGATTTGACCAGTTATCTTTGTTCCTTCTTCTAATGCAATGATTCCCACGATGTACGGTGACTCTTTTTGGAAATCTTTAGGTGGTGCTCTTACAATTGAGTATGTGTACACAATACCTTTACCTGAGAGTTGGATATCTTCCATTTCTCCTTTTCTTCTACATTCTGGGCATACTTTTCTTGATGGGAAGTATACTTTACCGCAAGTCGTACATTTTTTACCGATTAAATTATATCGTTCTTGCATATGTCTCCAAGTTCTAACAACCATTATTCCACCAAATTTTTATTTATAATATCGTTGTTTAATTTAATATTCATTTCAATATTTATTTAATGATTAATTAATGATTAATTTTTAATAATATTCTATTTTCCGCTCTATTTTCCGTTTCTATTATATATTTTATCTGTCAACTGACAATAAGTGTGTACAAACAGTACCGCCGGTACCTCCTACGTTAGCAGCAATACCGTATCCGTTGTTAATAGCACTTTGTCTGTCTTTACATTCTTTATCTTGTTTAAGTTGCCAGTAAAGTTCCCCAACTTGTCTAATACCTGTAGCACCTAAAGCGTGACCAGCAGCTTTTAAACCACCACTTGGGTTGATTGTAACGAACTTATCGTTGTCAATTCTTGTGTTTCCTTCTTCGATGAATTTTCCAGCTGTACCTTTTTTACAGAATCCTAAATCCTCGGTTAAAACTAAACCGTTAATTGCGAAACAGTCGTGAACTTCTGCAACATCGATTTTATCAGCTCCAACGCCCGCCATTTTGTAAGCGTAGTTTGAAGCTACTTTTGCAGCCTCGAGTGTTGTCATATTTGGTCTGTCGTGTAAAGCAATTGTATCGGAAGCTTGTGTAAATGCTTTAATGTAGATAATATCGTCCTTATCTGCGTAATCTGTGGCTTTATCAGCGTCACATACAATCATTGAAGCAGCACCATCTGAAACAGGTGAACAGTGCAAGAGTGTTAATGGGTCAGCAACTGGTGAAGCTCTCATAACTTGTTCAACTGAAACTTTTGACCTAAATTGTGCGTATTTGTTGTTCACTGCGTTTTCGTGTGCAATTGAGCTCCATGTAGATAATTGTTCGAGTGTTAAGCCGTACTCATACATGTACCTTTTAGCCATCATTGCGTATAATGAAGGGAATGTAGCACCAACGAATGCTTCCCATTCCTGGTCTGAAGCTGTTGCAATAGCTCCTGTAGGGTCTGCAACATCAGTCATCTTTTCTACACCGCCAACAAGTACAACATCGTGTTGACCTGCTGCGATTGACATACAAGCACTTCTTAATGCTAAGCTACCCGAAGCACAAGCTGCTTCTACCCTAGTACATGGAATAGGATTTAAACCTGCATAATCTGCAATTAATGAAGCTGTGTGTTCCTGTCCAACGAATAAACCACCGCTCATTGTACCAACGTACATTGCATCGATGTCGTCACCATCTACTTTTGCGTTTTCAATTGCTTTTACTCCTGAATCTACGAGTAATTCTCTAAATGAACTTTCCCATAATTCACCGAATTTAGTTTGACCATATCCTATAATCGCTATATCTTTCATTATTTTCACCTAATAGGTAGGTTTTTTAATTTATTATAATTTATTATATATTCAATTTTATTAATTTTTCCAAATTTTATTCAATCATTCCGCAATTTAAAATATTCATTAAATAATACTTAAATAAATGATTAATCATTAAATAAATGATTAAATCTTAAAATCCTTACATTCTAATTTTTTCTCTGTATTTCATGTACACAGCATAGTCGATGTACTTTTTGTGTGCCAATAAAGTCTCTGTTGTAACTGCCTTTTCAGCTGCGCCTGCAATGTTGTCTGTAACAGTAATATCGAAAGCATCACTACCTGCACCACTACCGTATGAAACCGCAAAAATCCTGTCTCCTGCTTCTGCATGGTCTAAAATATTTGATAATCCCAAAGGAACAGCTCCTGAGTAGGTGTTTCCTAAGTATGGAGTTAATAAACCGTATTTCCATTGTTCCTGGTTGAATCCTAATTTTTTAGCTGCGTTAATGTAGAATTTACCGTTTGGTTGGTGGAATACACAGTAGTCGTAATCTGCTGGTGTTGTACCCATTTTTTCAAACATTCCTTTAGCTGCGTTTAAAACGTGCTTAAAGTATGCTGGTTCTCCTGTAAATCTACCGCCGTGTTTTGGGTAGTGTTCATGTTCTCTTCTCCAAAAGTCTGGCGTGTCTGTTGTAAAAGAGTATGTACCATTGAATTTTGCTAAAATTTCGCTTTTTTTGTTACCGATAATGTAAGCTGCACCACCTGCTGCTGCTGTATACTCTAAAGCATCACCTGGAGCACCTTGCGCGGTATCTGAACCTACGGCTAAACCGTATTCAATCATTCCACTACCTACAAGACCCATACACATCTGAATACCTGCGGTACCTGCTTTACACGCAAATTCTAAGTCTGCAGCTGTGTAATCTGGTGTAGTACATATAGCTTCTCCAACAATACCTGATGTAGGTTTAACTGCGTAAGGGTGGCTTTCACTACCTACGTATATAGCTCCAATCTTTTCAGGGTTAATATTTGCCCTAGCAAGTGCTCTTCTTGCAGCTTCTACTGATATTGTAGCTGTATCTTCGTCTGGTCCTGGAACGCTCTTTTCATTTACTACTAAACCTCTTTTAATAGCGTTAGCTTCTTTTCCCCAAACTTTAGCGATTTCTTCAACTTGTATTCTGTATTTTGGTATATGGCTTCCATATCCTACGATACCCACTTCGTTCATTTACTCACCATCATAGTATTTTTAGATTTTAATTGATGATATTTACTAATTTATCGATTTTATCGATTATTTAGCTGTTAATCTGTTAATTCATATATTTAGTTAATATATTGATATGATATTATCAAATAATTTTTGCTGTATTCTCAACAAAATAAACGTTATAACAAGAAATAATTATAATTTTAATAGCAATAAATAATTATATAATTAAAAAAAGCTTAACAAGCTTCTTTCAATTTTTTAAGTAAATCATTTGTATTCAATTCCGTTGTTATAAGGGTAATACCCTCTAACTCCGCTAGTTTAACGGCCAATCTGTCAAGATTTGATACTCCGTTAAATATTACAACTCTTGGCTTGATGTTGCTTACTCTTATCGCAACCATCGGACTCCTACCTGCAGAAACTTCTGTAAATACCAACGCCCTTTCACTTGTCCAACCATACAAATTGATGAAATCTTGACCATTCATTTCTAAAATCGCCTTTTTACTATCAATAACTGTATGTCCAAATATTTGGTGGCTAATACCAGACTCTCCGCAAATAATTTTGCCGCCTATGATTTCTAACATCTTCCCAACGGTTTTTGGATTTTGATACTCTTTTAACTGAAGTATCGCATTCATAGAAGTTGGATTTAAGACATTTTTAAGAGCTTTAATAGTATGCCCACCCTTTTCCTTGTCAAGTGCTATAAGTGCGTTTACGTATTTTTTAACAATGTTTACTCCAGGGTTTTTTCTTCTTCCGACCTCGTAATCACTTATGACTGATGGAGAGACATCCAAGTTTCGAGAAATCTCAACCTGGGGAATGCCAAACATTTCTCTCCATTTTTTCATAGTTTTACCGATATCGTCGGAATAGACTATTTCACCCATAATATGCACAGCTATTTTTTCCATATAACACTTATACCTAAAAAATACTATATAAATATTTCGATTGTAAATGTATAGGTTTTCGATAAATGACGATGTTTATATATTTGCAATATCACTTAAAACAAAATGAAAAAATAATATTTATTAAAAATCTCGATAAAATAGGCTATATTTTATATACTAATTTAAAAATTACCCAAATATTATATAATGATTACATAAATTTTACATTATTTTACCAAATATCTAAGAAAAATTATTATTTTGACGTAATTCAACGCAATTTTAAAAAAAATTTACAAAATATTTTGACTTAATCTATTTAACAAATTGACGAATTATACTATAATCACCCGATTAATAAAATAATATGAAATAAAATAATAATAAATAAAATAAAATAACATAAGCTATGAAATAAAGAATAAAAATAATAAAATAGTAAATAAATTAATATATTCTACCATTTCCTAATAATTTGTATTTAAATCCAAATTTTTCCCATAATTCTTGATTTAGTATATTTTTAGTATCAATAATATGCTTATTTCTAATTTTTGACTCGATAAATTCTATTTTTTCCGAAGTAGTTTCTTTAAACACATCATGGTCAGTTAAAACCAATATGCAATCTGCATTTAAAACACAAGTCTCTAAATCATAGAGTGGGTATTTAAATAATTCCGCGTGCGGGTCGTATGTCATTACTTTGTATCCTGCATCAGTTAATAAATCAACAACCTTTTCAGAAGGACTTTCTCTTGTATCCTCAACATTTCCTTTGTATGTAGCCCCAAATATACAAATTTTCATGTCTTTTTTGGATAACTTAAATTCTTCTTTATAATCTCTTAATTCGTCTTCAACTTTTTTAAATACGAAATTTGGCATATTATCGTTTAATTCACGAGCAGATTTGATAAATTTGGCATTATCTGAAACTTCAACGATAAACCATGGGTCAATACTAATACAGTGACCCCCTACGCCAGGCCCTGGGTTTAAAATATTAACACGAGGGTGCTTATTTGCTATATCTATAGCTTCCCAAACATTAACGCCTATTTCGTCACAGATTTTCGAAAATTCGTTGGCAAGAGCGATGTTAATATCTCTATACGTGTTTTCCATTAATTTTACCATTTCCGCAGTTTTCGAGTTTGTAGTGTAGATATTACCTTCTACAAATGACTTATATATATTTTTAGCCATTTCCGCAGATTTTTGGTTTATACCGCCAATAATTCTATCGTTACCAGATAATTCTTTTATTATCCGACCTGGTATAACTCTTTCCGGACAATGAGCAACGTAGATTTCGTTAACTGATTTTCTAAGCTCTTTGTAAACTTTTTCAGTAGTTCCTGGCGTAATGGTACTTTCAATAATAACTAAGTTACCATCTTTTACATAAGGTCTGATATTCTCTACAGCACTATTTATGTACTTCAAATCGCAACTTTTGGAACCATCGCTATTTGTACGAGCAGGGGTAGGCACACAGATTATAAAAACGTCTGCAGGTGCTGGTTGAGTATTAACTGTTAAATTCTTAGAGTTTATGGCTCCTTTCACAATTGTAGCTAGACCAGGTTCTTCAATTTTTAAGCTACCGTTTTTAATTTGATTAACTTTGTTTTGGTCAATATCAACACCTAAAACATTATAGTTATAGTTCGCTAACATTGAAGCCGTAGGTAATCCTATATATCCAAGACCAACGACGCAAATGTTGTTAATCCCGAATTCTTGTTTTGGGCGTAAATCCATCTCGGAATTTACTTCTTTATCACTTGCCATATTTCCAATGCCTGAATTTTCAATTTTTTGTAATTCTTTAATATTTGAATTTGAGCCACATGCCTCAATTCCTGAATTTTCCAACTCTTCTATTTCATTTATTTCCATATCATAAGATAAACTTTTAATTCTTTTTGAATCATTCATACTGTTAGATTCACTTAATGAAGTGTTTTCAAATTTTTCGTTTTTTTCAGTAAAATCCTTTTCCCCCTTATTATTGCCCAATTTAAGATTAGAATTTTCTACCTCCATTTAATCACCTACTAATTTGATATTGCCCATGTTAAGTACACTAATTGTAATTTTAATATGATATATTTTAACTTATTTTTAAGATTTTAATATATATTATATCGGTTATAAAATTAATTATAAAATATATAATTTTTATTAAGTAATTTATTTTTAAGTAGTTTACAAAATGCCTTAAAATTTTATAAATCCCATATCTCATCTATATACTATTTTTTTATATTTATCGGTTTTTATTTTTAATATAACTCATTATTTTTTAACCAATATATTAACCAATATATTATACATTAAATAGCTTATTAGCAAGACGGTAAGCCCAAGAACCTTCAATAATTACGCTGAAGAATATTGTTACAAAAGTAGTAACCAATATGGACCCTGCAATTGCTTCTGCAGGCATGTACGCGGTTATTGTGGATGGTATTATGGAAGGATTTGCCATAATGTTTGAATATATCATAGCACCCATTGCTGCAGGAACTACTCCACGAGGAGCCTCTAAAGCAAAGTAAACCCTTTCTTTGAGGGTATTTACGTTAGGGTATGCTGTACTTATTAAAACACCGATAGGTCTAGCAATGAATAAAGCAGCTAATGCACAAACTGAACCTATTAAGGCATATTCTTTCAATACCGTAAGACTTATACTTGCACCCAAAAATACGAATATTAGAACTCTAATAAACACAGATAAATGGTTACCAAATTCTGCCAAATTGTCAAGTTCCTCGGTTTTTGCCGGGTTTTTAGTGACTACGTTACCAATGTATAATCCCATGATGGCAACAGCCATATATCCGCTAAATCCATAACCTGTCAAACTTGGTATTACTTCTTCGCCTACATACCATATTAAAAATGCTATACCCATAGTTAATGGTGATATATACTCTCCAAAGTTCCTATTTCTAACTATATATTCGTAAATCTTTCCGCCAAGGTACCCGAGCCCTAAACCGCCTATAGCAAGAGTAAAAAATTCAATTATCGGATTTGCAGTACTTACAAATCCTAAACTCGTAAGGATTAATGAAGTGGCAACAATACCTAAAGGGTCGTTAAATACGCTTTCAGCTTCTAACGTAACAGCAATGTTTGGGTCAATATCAGAATTTGCAAATATCGGAATCAAAGTAGCCGGGTCTGTAGCACTGGTTACAGCACCAAATAAATAACCCACTGGGCTTAAATTTGGAATTCCAAATATTATGTTAAACAATAATCCTGATATAACAAGATAAATGATTAAGCCAACTGTATCAAGCCTTAGAACTGTACTTAAAACTCTTTTTAGTACAATCCATCGCATTTCAAAAGCTCCCATTAGTAGTAATACAATAAGACCTGCAGAGCCAATAAATGAGAATATTGTTTGAGCATCTATTGTTGATACAATCCCTAAAAATGGACCTACAAAAAGCCCGAAAGTTAGAAGTACCGGTATGTCCGGGATTCCCAATTTTTTTGCTATTTTGGCTAAAAATGACCCAAATACAAATAATAAGGCCATATAACCGATTAGTATCGGAACATCCATAGTAACACCCATTAATCCATATAACAAGTAATGTATATAATTGGTAATTTAATAAATTTTTAATAAGTTATTTTAATCTACTTTAATTTATTTTTAATTTTCAGTTAATTTATTCCACTTTACTTTATTAATTTATTATATGCGCTATTTATCATAATATTCGCGATAAGAGTAATAATTTAGTAATCAAAAAGTTTAATTATAATCTGATTATTTAATATACACATATAATCGTTTATTTTTTCATTTGTTAAATAGTTTTTGATTAATTATATATTGTATATGATATAACAGATTTTTTAAATTATTGAACTTACCATTTTCAGTTTTTTTTAATTTTGCCAATCCTAACTATATTAACGATATTTTAAAATATATAATAACTAATATTTGTTAATATTGGTTATTATAACGTGTTATACAATGTTTTTACCGTTAAATATATTTTATAGTCTATTTGTGGTTTAAAACTGGCTTTTTTATACTCGATAGAATTATATAATAATCTACATTAAACTATTTATAGTTAATTAGCCCTTTTAAATTAAAAATAATATTTTAAAAAATATATTTTAAAATTCCAAAATGCAATCTATAACTTTATAGGCACAATAATGAGCAGTATTAAAATAATAAAGTATAATTTATAAATAGTAAGGTTTAAAAACTATGATATAATATACTATTCAGCAAAACAATTTTAAAATATCCTTTAATAATTTAACTAATAGCTACAATTTAGTAATTATAAACTTTAAAATTTAAAATTATACCAATCATAAATATTATAAAACTAACAATATTAAAACTAACAATATTAAAAATATTACTAACTAATATACTGTAAAATAATATAAGTATATAAATAAGTAATAAAAATACAACTATTAACAAGATACTAACATACTAACAATATGGTGAAATCGTGATTATACTCGTAAGTCCTAAAAATATTGAAGAAGCAAAAGAAGCTAACGCAGGAGGGGCAGATATCATAGATGTTAAAAACCCACCTGAAGGTTCATTAGGTGCAAATTTCCCTTGGGTAATCAAAGAAACAAGAGAAGTAACCCCTAAAGATAAATTAGTTAGTGCAGCAATTGGAGACGTACCATTTAAGCCAGGTACAGTTACTTTAGCAGCTTACGGTGCTGCTTTAAGTGGTGCAGACTATGTAAAAGTAGGTTTGTGGGGTACAAGGTCATACCAAGAAGCTGTAGAAGTTATGAAGAATGTTTCAAAAGCTGTTAAATCAGCCGGTGAAGATAAAATCGTTGTGGCTGCAGGATATGCTGATGCGTACAGAATTGGCGCTGTAGACCCATTGGTAATCCCAAAAGTAGCAAGAGATTCAGGCTGTGACGTTGCAATGTTAGATACTGCTGTTAAAGATGGAAAAACATTATTTGACCACTTAAGCATTGATTTGTTAAAAGAATTCGTAGAAGAATCACACAAATATGGTTTAAAAGTAGCATTGGCTGGCTCAATTAAAAAAGAAGAAATCCCAATGTTAAAACAGATTAACTGTGATATCGTAGGTGTCAGGGGCGCAGCTTGTACCAAAGGCGATAGAAACGAAGGAACTATTCAAAGAGACTTAGTTGAAGAATTAGTAAAAATATGTAGAGAATAATTTAATTAAATTAACATAAAATTTCTCTCATAATTTATTTTTTATAAAAAGCTTTAAATAAAATGGATTACAAGGCAATATATTAGCAAGTCATTTGACGAATGTATTATTTTAATTAATTAAGTAAAACATTGATTATGCCCTCGTAGGCTAGTTAGGATAGACTCGTGGACTGCGGATCCATGGACTCGGGTTCGAATCCCGACGGGGGCGTTTTAATTCAAATTATATTAATCTATTTTTTAAAATACAATATTAACTTTTGAAAATAATATTTATACAAATATTTATTTATACAAATATTTATTTATAAAAATTTTTATACAAATATATTTTTATATAAGTATACAGTTATATACTCCTAATTCAAGATTTTAATCTTTTATCTTATGATAATCAGTAGGAAAATCAACAAACGAAATAATATACCTTAAAATATGGTTAATCACGGTGTAAAAATGAAAGTAGCAATCACAAAATTTTTGGGTACAAACTGCGACGGCGATGTATTCCACGCGGTAGAATTGGCAAAAGGAGAACCTGAATACGTATGGTTTACCGAACAAAACTTAGATAACTTTGGCGGAGCAGTAATTCCAGGCGGTTTTTCATACGGTGACCACTTGAGAGCAGGTGCAGTTTCAAGTAAAACCCCAATTATCGAAGCATTAAGGAAAATGGTAGATGATGGTAAGCCAGTTTTAGGTATCTGTAACGGTGCACAGATAGGACTCGAAGCAAACTTCTCAAAAGGAATTCTCACAGATAATAACTGTGCTCACTTCATTTGCAAATGGGTTTACATTAAAGTAGAAAACAACGAAACACCTTTCACAAAACAATATGCAAAAGGAGAAGTTTTAAAAATACCTATAGCACACGCAGAAGGTAAATTTTACGCAGATGAAGAAACTATCAAAGAAATGTACGAAAAGAACATGATAGTATTTAAATACTGTGACGCTGAAGGAAACGTTACAGAGGAAGCAAACCCTAACGGTTCAATTGATAACATCGCAGGTGTATGCAACGAAGCTGGAAACTGTGTTTTATTAATGCCTCACCCGGAAAGAGCAAGCGAAATTGAACTTGGTTCTGAAGACGGTTTAAAAATGTTTTTATCAATGAATGAATAATAATTAAATAAATAACCAATATAAATTATATAATAGCATATTATAATTTTAAATTAATCATTTATATCATTTTTATTAATTGATATTAAGTTTATTTATATAAAAATATCATATTTTGAATCGTCTGTTTTATCGTTACTTCTATACTAATCACGTTGATATTTATTGTTAATTTCTTGTAACTGATTAGTACTAATACTAAGTGATGAAGTAATATTTGATAAATTTTCATTTTGAATGTCTAAAATTTCATTTTGCTCAATTAAATTATTTTTGATATGTTCTAAAATTTCATTTTGTTTTTCAATTTGTGGATTAAATAATGGTTGAATAGATATAACTTCTGAAGATTCTTCATCTTCTATCATTAAAAATGAAAAACCATCTATTTCAATTTTTGAAAATATATGTTTACAACCCATTATGCCATCGTCAACTCGATATACATTTAAACTCTTGTTATCCATTTCCACTACCTCATTTACAAATATCATTTATTATTAATATATTGTATTAAATCATTTAATTCATTTTTGATTTTTTCAAAATAATCAATATAAAATAATATTCTTTTATTTAAATTTAAAAATAATGTAGCATAAATAGTATAAATAGTATAAAATAACAAATTTTCAATAAATATAAAAAATATTCAATAAAACAGTTTTTAATTAATGTAATTAGTAATATTAAAAAAGTAAATTTAGTAATGATTATTTAAAAAATTAATCTTTTACTAAGTCACTACCTTTTCTGAGTTCAATTTTACATGGTGTTGGCATTTTCATTGAACATCTTCTTAAAGCTTCTTTTGCAATGTTTGCTTTCTCAACTGTTGTTGAAATGGTAATGATTTCTTGTCCTTTTCTAACTCTTGCAGCTGTACCTGTAGCTTTACCAAATGACAATCTCATACCGTCAGAAATCCTGTCCGCACCAGCTCCCGCAGCCATTTTATTTTCTCTTAAGATTTGGTGTGGGTAAACTCTAATATGGAATTTGTAACCTAATCTACCGCATTCTCTTTGGATAAATTTGTTACCAGCAATCCTTGCTGATTCCAATGCGTTGTGTCTAATCTGACAGTCAGTTTTTGATACTAAGTGGTATTCTACTGGGAATTCTGTAGCCGTATTACCCATAACGTAGTGAACTACTCTTGGTTGTGGGACAGCTCTTACGTATTCTTTTCTTGTGTAAGAAGGCTTGTTTATTTCTCTGTAACATCTTCCTGGTCTTAGTGCCATAATTATTCCTCCGTAATCGTGTTTTAGTAAAAGAGTCGTCTTTAAAATATGATATAATATACATCTATCTAATAATATATAAAGATTACCTCTATAAATTATCCAATAATAGTTAAATATATTGTATTATACAAATATAAAAATTTTATTTATTGATTAATGTACTATTTAGCAATATTTCATTAATTTAGCATAAAATCATGCTTTATATCATATTATCTAGCCAATTATTTAAATGTAACTAATTTTTAAATAATCTTTTATCGACATAATCATTTTCAAAATATATATGTTATTCTTGTTTTTATATCTTATCATTTATCATTGATATACAAGACTATACCGGGGAATATATTAATAGCTATGCTTATAAAAAAGAAATAAATAGTATAACATAAAAATATATGTAACTAAATTATAAAATATTTAAAAAATATTTAAAAAATAATTATAATATAGATATAAAATAATTATAAAATAATTATAAAATCAAATTGATAAAATTACGAGATGATAAAGATGTCAATGGTTCCAGAATCACACCCAAGATACAAATCATTATTAAACAGAGGAAAAGTTGTAGATGCTTTTGAATCAGGAGTACTCGCAAAAGGCGGTTTAATTGCTCATGGAAGAGGCGAAACTTACGATTATCTTATAGGAGAAACTACCCCGAAAGTTGCAAAAGAAGCAATAAAAGCTAGTGCTGCAATGCTAATGCTTGCTAAAAACCCCGTAATATCTGTAAATGGTAACAGCATAGCACTCGCAAAAGATGAATTAATCGATTTAGCAGCAGAATTAAACGGAAAAATAGAAGTAAATTTATTTTACAGAACAGAAGCGCGAGAACAAAAAATTAAAGAACTGTTTGAAAAAAATGAAAGTAATAACGAGAATTATAAAAACAACAAAATAACAATCTTAGGAATCGATGATGCAAACAAACAAATGCCAAATGTTGACCATTTAAGGGGTAAAGTTTCAGAAGCGGGAATTTACACAGCCGATGTGGTTTTAGTACCATTAGAGGATGGGGATAGAGCCGAAGCACTCATAGAAATGGGTAAAAAAGTCATAGCAATTGATTTAAACCCTCTTTCAAGAACTGCGCAAAAATCAACAATTACAATCGTAGATGAACTTACAAGATGTATACCCCTCATAAAAGAAGAAATAATCAATTTAAAAAAGCAAAACTTATCAAACGAAGAATTAAACCAGATTACCAAATTTGATAATAACAAAGCATTAAACGAAATTTTAAAATTAATTTCCGATAAATTAACAAATAAATAATTTTAATATAGTTTAATTATTTTTAAAATAGAATAGTTATTTTATTTTATTTTATTTTATTTTTATTTTTATTTTTTCTTGGTAGCATGTCAGATAGTGCTGATATCGTCATCTGTATGAAGTCGTTTAATATATTACATTCTCATACATCAGCGGGGGTAACTGTCATCATCCATATCTCCAAGGTTTATACCAGCTTTTTTAAAGGAAACCGGTTTATCTAAAGCCCCATTTTAGATAATAAACATAGTGATAACTTCACTATGTTAAATAAAGGCTAGAACGCCGTTATAAAAATATTATTTTTTAATATTTGTCCGACAAAAAGTATACTTTTTTACTAAACACGATTATCCGTAAATACGGATATGTTACTAACTTATATAAATCTATTGCTACCTTACAGTTTTTTTAGAGGTGATGGCAATGCCTAAGATGTCATTTTACATGGTCGATGACAATGAGAAAGAACACTTTAAAAAGTTAGCAAGAAATATGGGTTTCAGTAGCATTTCCACATATGCAAAGTTTGCAATGGAATTCACAAATAAACAATACCCTCATTACATGGATTTATTAGCCCTAATGAATAGAATTGACTACAAATTAGATTTAATTAAAGTAGAAAATCCAAATAAACAAAATATAAACTCATACAATAACCCATACAATAATCAAAACCAAATAAATATGGAAAAAGAAAGAGAAAGAAACAGAAGTCCAAGTTATAACTATGAAGATATAGACAACGTCTTACCAGAAAATCAGGAAGACGTAAACAAAATAACAGACCTAATAAACAATAGTATATCAGGTTCAAACGTCTTAAAATTAAAAAGTAATCTTTTAAAACTTCTAAACACTGAACCGGACAAATGGTGGTCTTTTAAAAACATTTTAGAATATCTAAACATAGATAATAACCTAAAGCAAAAAGAATTTAGAATACTTTTAGAAAGAGACAGAGAATTCAACGCATTAGTTGAACGTAGCATCGGGCAAGATAGAAATACCTACTTTAAATTACGAGATGAAATGATACCACTTAACGAAGAATACGAAATAATAGCGATTAATTAATGAATAAATAATTAATAAAATAGAACAGGTGGTATAATGAACGAAGAATCAAGGAATTTAGCAAATAGATATTTAAACTTTTTATCTGCACGAAGTAAAGATACTTTAAAAAGTTATCGAGCTTCATTAAATATTTTTATGAACTTTTTCCAGGAAAAAAGTTGGGAAACTATAACCATCGACGATGCGTTATTTTTCTACAATAACTATCGAAGTCATAATGGAAAACCAATTCAGATAAGTACGACGATTAGACGTTTAACCGATGTAAATAGATTCTATGAATGGGCAATTGAAAATAAATATTTAATAAATAATCCTTTAAAGCTTTACGTACGGACTTTAAGACCGCAGTTAAAAGAAAGGCAATGTTTAAGTAAAAATCAAGCTAAACTATTACTTTCAAAAATCGAAGACTATCATTATTACATATTTACATTATTTCTTATAAAAACAGGCGTACGTATAAGTGAATTCATAAATATTTCGTTAAATGATATGGATTTATCGGATAGGTCGATTATAATCAAGAGCGGGAAAGGAAACAAGGACAGATACGTATTCATTGACGATGAATTATTACTTCACATAAAGCAATATTTAAAATATAGAGAATTTTTAAATCCTAAAATCGATAGATTGTTTTTAACCAAAGGCGGTTATAAACTTTCGGAGGGTCAAATATCCGATTATAGAAGATATTTAAGAACTATATCGAAAGATATCTTAAATATTATTGTAACTCCTCACGTACTACGCCATACATTTGGAACACTTGCATGTGAAAGCAATATGAATATTGAAATTCTTTCAAAAATAATGGGTCATGCAAACGTTAACACGACAATGACCTACATACATTCAAGTAAAGAGTTTAGAAAAAAAGAGTTTTTAAGAGTAATGAATAATAAAGACTATCTATAACCTTTATCTTTTTTATACTCTTCAAATACCATTTTACCGAAATCAGAGAGTTTATAATATACTTTTTCGCCAATAATTGCTTTTTCAGTATCTCTGTTTAAAAATTCATAATCGAGTAATGGTTTAGCCATTCCTCTTCTCATTTTATTTTTTACGAGATAATTGTTAATTTCTTTAACTCGTATGTAATCATCGGCTTCATACATGTTATTAATTAATGTATAGTAGCTTATATCATCCAATAGTTTATAAAATATCGTATAGTCTTTTAATAACTCAAAATCCTCTTTAGATATCATTTTATAAATTTTCGATTTATTCACTGCATAATAGAATCCATATTTATTAAATTTATTAAATTTCTTAAGGTTTCCATAACAACGTTAATTTTATAATTTCCTCTAAAAATTAATAAATATTATATATTTCAATTAATAAATATATAATTATACAATTATAATACAATAAATGACATAGCAATTATGAGGGGTTTATCATGTCTTTAAAAGTTATAAAAGGTAAAAAAGGAGATATGAGCATTTTTGGAGTCATGGCCATAATAGTTTTAATAATCTTAATTGCATTGTTTTTTTTCATAATAAATAATTTCCCCGAATTATTAACTAATACGTTAAATAATACATTCAATAGCACGTAACAATACGTAAATTTAAATATTTAAAAAATAATCTACTAAATCTTCTATTTTATCAAATTTTAACCTGTAATTTTGATTTAAATCACTATCTTCGTTAGAATCTTTAGAAACTGGTCTTTTTACAATTATTAAAGTAGCACCTGCCTCTTTTGTAGCTTCCATTTTTTCATAAAACCCGCCAGATTTTCCGCTATCTTTTGTTATGACTACATCGCAGTTATAATCCAAGATTAAATGTTTATTCAATTCTTTTGAAAATACGCCCTGCATAGCAACTATATTTTTAGACGGTAAAAGTTTTAACGCCTCATATACAGAAACAGGTAACATTCTAGCTATTATTTTATTTTTATCATACCCATTAGTTTCAGAAAGTTCAACTACGCTTTTTAGGTTTTTTATACCTGCCATAAAGAATATATTGGACTCTTTTTTATTAACTTCAAATGCTTTAAGAATTGCATCTTCATAATCTTCTGCAAAAATTATTTTATCATCATTTTTTCCTAAATTTTCTTCTAAAGCACTCCCTGGTCTTTCATATCGTATATAGGTTATTTTTAGTTCTTTACAAACCTTCAATCCTGTATCGCTAGCTTTAACAGCATACGGATGGGTAGCATCGATAAAATAATTTATTTCTTCCGTTATTAATTTCTGTTTCAATTCTTCATAGGGCATAGGTTTAGAAATTACCTTATCGGCGTTTATTTTTGCAATTTCTCCACCAAAATCTGTTGCAGTAGTTACAATTATTTTTAAATTTATATTATTTATATTATTTACACTATTTATACTATTTATACTATCTTTTAAATTATCCTTTAAACTCTGCACAATCTTTGTAGCATCGCTTGTGCCACCCCTAACCCATATATTAAACTTTAAATCTTTTTTCATAGAATCCCTGTATAGTTTATTGCTCAACTACCTTTTAAATAAATCTAATAATTTTATATTTATATTTTCCACGTATTTAATTATAAATTATATATAAAAATGTAAAAAAAAGATAATAATTAATTATTATTAATATTAATAATATTATTATTGTATTTATTGTATTTTATGGAAAGCTTCTTTTAATTTAGGACTAATTGGTTGAGGTTTTGTCATTAAACTAACGATAACCATTACAACTAATGAAACTAAGGCACTACCTGCATATATAAGCTCCCAAGGTCCGCCAACAATGTTTGTAAATAAATTAGCTTCCCTAGCATAGATTAAACCTGCACTTACAAGAGTACCTATAATCATTCCTGATAAAGCGCCTTCTTTGGTAGCTCTTTTCCAAACTAAGCCCAAAATCAATGGTATGAATACACCAGAGGTATAAACATCGTATGAGTAAACCATTAAGGTAAGAATACTGTCGAATTTTAATGACACGATTAATGCGAAAATACCAACTAATATGGTACTCCAAATTGATAAGTTCAATATCTTTTTATCGTCTACATCCGGATTATTTGGTTGGTAGAAGTCCTTTACAATGTGTGATGTTGAAGCAGTCAATAAAGAGTCTGACGTACTCATAACCGCAGCCAATATTGCAGCCAAGAACAAAGCACCTACTCCACTACCAAATACTGTAATCATAAGTTGAGGAATAGCTGTTTTAGGACTTGCAAGTATTGCTGCAGGGTCATTTGATAAAACTAGTGCAGCCATACCTGCTAAAGCTGGTAAGAAGGATAATACCATTAATAAAATACCTGCAATTATAGCACCATTTTTAGCTACTACTTCATTTTTAGCAGCAAATAATCTCTGATAGAAATCTTGACCTATCAAAGTGTACATGGTAGTACCGGCTAAAATAAGCGCAATGGTTCCGATTCCTGCTGAACCAAAGTTAAAATACTGGTCTGCAGATATTGGTAAAACATTAGCTTTTTGCAATGTTTGTAAACCTGTTGATATTCCACTTACGCCACCAACTTTCATAAATGCTAATGCTGTAGCTAATATAACCCCAATGCTACCAATAATAACTTGTATGAAGTCGGTTAATGCAACGGCCCATAAACCAGACGCTGCAGTATATGTAATAAATATAATTGTAGATATTATAGCACCCCAGAATGGGTCAATACCTAGAACTTGGAAAACTGATGAAGCACCAGTAACCAAAGCGGCAATGATTCCAATTAAAGCTACCAATGATAAGAATGCGGATATATACCTTATACTTCTACAGTTGTACCTTAATTCTAAAACTTCTGGAACTGTAAACAATGCTAAAGCCCTCATTGGCTTTGCAAGGAATAAACCCAATAATAAAAGACCGAAACCGCAAGCGAAACCGTACCAGATACCACCTAAACCAGACATAACACCGTGTTCAGCACCACCCAATATGAAGCCTCCACCGTAGTGCGTAGCTGCTAAAGTCGCAGTTGTTAAAAATATTCCTAAATTACGACCTGCGAGTAAAAAGTCGGTTGAGCTTTTGATAAATCTTTTTGCGTATAAACTTACGAACAACATTAACAATAAATAGCCGGATATAGTAACCCAGATTATTATATTATCCATTAAAACACCTCTAAAGGTAAAAATCTCTCTGTTTTTAATTATTTAAAAAAATTAGCTAATAATTATTATATATTAAATAGTCATATATTTTTAAATATTATGTAAAATATTTCGTATCAAATATATAATATCTAATATTGGTATATTTTATCTAACATCTAAATAGTTTAATAAAAGGTAGTGAGAATAATGTTAAAATGAACATAAATCGAATTAAACGATAGTGTCCATAATTTATCCTACTACGTTATAGTGGTGTATACATATTGCACAATAATAGGTTTACAAGTATTTTTAATACAATTTATATTTTAAATTTCTATTTTATTATCTATAAATTAACAAATAATTATTTAATTACAATACTTGCATAAATTTTTATTATGCAAATCATTATTATGTCTAAAGTATTATAAAAATCAATCTATTAGTTTTTTTAGAAAGTTATTAAATTTATTGATGATATTATAACAATATATGAATATAGCGATATTGGGATATATTGATTATTTTAATTCAAATAACAACTTTAATATAAAATATATGTCATACTTTTATTTGATATTCAGTTTTTAAAATTTTAATTTATTAACATACTATTCTAAAGTTGTTCTAAATGTTTAATTTTAATTTTAATTTTAAACGAATATTTACTATGTAGTATTTTTCATAACTAGTTAACTATCTAATTAATTAAATAACTACTAGATAATATTAGATAATTAGCAACTAATCCTAAATAATTAGCAACTAATCCTAAATAAAATAGTAAAATAGTAAACTAATAATCTAACAACTTTAAAACTACGGTGATATCATGAATTTACTAAAAGCATATTTAGACTACCCTGTTTTAAATAAAATACTCATTGGACTTATTTTAGGTACAATTGCGGGTATGGTATTTGGCGAGTCTATAGCATTTTTAAAACCACTCGGGGATTTGTTTATACGTCTTTTAAAAATGTTAGTTATTCCCATTATAGTCTCCACAATTATTATGGGTTCTGCAAGCATTAGTCCTTCGAGATTAGAAAGAGTAGGTTTAAAAATAGTATTGTTTTATTTGTTAACTTCAGCTTTTGCCGTAATAATTGGTTTAGCATTAGGAAATATATTCCAACCAGGTATGGGCTTACAATTAGTCGCAGATACCACAACAATGGCTGTTAAGCAAGCACCTTCTTTATTGGATACATTCTTAAATATCGTACCAACAAATCCATTTTCCGCTATTGCGTCAGGACAGGTTTTACCTACAATCTTCTTCTCCGTAATATTGGGTGTAGCTTTAAGTTACCTTATCGATAGCGATAATGAAAGGATATCCGGCTCTGCAAAGACATTTTTCAAAATGTTTGAAGCATTAGCCGAAGCTATGTACTTGGTAGTTAAAGGTGTTATGCAGTATGCTCCAATAGGTGTTTTCGCACTTATGGCGTATGTTATGGGTACACAAGGAAGTACCGCTATTTATTCATTATTTGGCATTACATCTGTTATATTTGTAGGTTACGCACTACAAATATTCGTTGTTTACGGATTACTCCTTAAAGTATTCAAATTTAACCCTTTAAAATTCTTTAACAAAGTAAAAGATGTAATCGTAACTTCTTTTGTAACTAGAAGTTCAAGTGGTACTTTACCAGTTACAATGGAAGTAGCAGATGAAAATTTGGGCGTATCTAAGTCAATCTATTCATTTACATTGCCATTGGGTACAACTTTAAATATGGATGGTACAGCAATATATCAAGGTGTATGCGTGTTATTCATTGCAAATGCAATCGGAATGCCTTTGGGCTTTGAACAGCAAATGGTTGTTGTTTTAACCGCTTTATTGGCTTCAATAGGTACCGCAGGTGTTCCTGGTGCAGGACCTATCATGTTAGCAATGGTTCTTGCAAGTATCGGCATATCTTTGGAAAACCCGTCAGTAGCTGCAGCATATGCTATGATATTAGGAATTGACGCTATTTTGGACATGGGTAGAACCTTAGTAAATGTTATGGGTGATACTGTAGGTACAACAATCGTAGCAAAATCCGAAAATGAAGTAGACAATACAAAATGGGAATAAATTAGGGTGTAGGCTAGCAGAAAGGTATTTAACATACAATACCTTATTTCCTACTAGCTCATGCTATTTCATTACCATGCTATTTCATTATTCTATCTTATTATTTTATCTTTTTTAAGGCACAATTTCGTGATATTATGGAATCAAAAAATTTAGAAGAATTTACAACAAAATTATCGATAAAAGAAACAAATATACTTTTAAAATTTAAAAATACGAATGCAAATAATAATAAAAATAATAATAAAAATAATAAAAACGATAAATTTTTAAAAATTGCAAAGGATACAATTATAAAAAATAGATTAATTCTCGAGAATTATATCAAAAGAAACCCCATATTTTTAACCTCTTACGAACCTTTAAATTTAAATCAATTGGATAATTCTTTTTTAAAATCCAAAAATGAAGAAAAATTAGAAATCCCAAAAGTGCTAGATTATATGATAAAAGGCGGTCAAAATGCAGATGTAGGGCCTATGGCAAGCGTTGCAGGTACTTTTAGTCAATTAGTGGTTGAAGAACTGGTTAATAACGATTGTATAAACCCTATGGCAGAAAATGGCGGAGATATTTACTTAAAACAGAATGGGAAAGAAAGTGATAACAAAGATACTGTAGTTGGGCTTTATGCCGGAAAATCTAATATAAGTGGACATTTGGGTTTTAAATTAAAAAAAGAAACTTTAAAAAAAGGTTATGGTATTTGTACTTCTTCGGGGACTGTTGGACATTCTGTTAGTTTGGGAAATGCAGATGCAGTCGTTGTATTTGCAAGAAACGCATATATCGCAGATGCAGCAGCAACAGCCATTGGAAACTATGCAAGGGGTACTTCAGAAGAAGCTATTTCAAAATGTCTTGAGCGTGCAGATGAAATTCCCAAAATCGACGGTGTTTTTGTAGCAGTGGGTGAAAATGTGGGCATACGTGGAAAATTGCCTAAATTAGTTAGTACAGATAAAAAAGAAACTTATGGTACTACATTTGAGTTAATTTAACTTAATTTACATACTTTACTTAATTTATTTAAATTAAATTAGTTTAATTAAATTATCGTTATCGATAGTGGTACACTATTAAATATTTAATTAATTGTTAAAATTCAATCAAAACATTTATTATATAATAAAACCAATAGATTATTAGAATTATAACTTAAAAATGGTGTAAATATGAACGTTGGCGAAGTAATGAACCCTAAAATATATAAAGTAAGCCCTGAAGAAAGTTTATATACTGCATTTAAGACTTTACACGAAAAAGGCGTTAGAAGAGTTTTTATTGAAGAAGAAAACGCTATTGTAGGTGTAGTTAGCTACAGAGATTTAGTAAATGTATTTGTAAACAAGGGTGTTTTTGAATTAATCGATACAAAAATAAAGGATTTTGCAATAAAAGACGTATTAAAAATAAGCAAAAATGAGGATGTCGCACACGCAGCTCAAATTATGTTACACGCTGACGTTTCCGGATTATTGGTAATTGATGAATATGAAAACCCTGTAGGCGTAGTTTCTCAAACTGACGTATTAAGAGTATTAGTTAGAGAATTTGAACAGTAATTGCATTATAATTTACGAAGGTAATTTATAAAATAAATTCTTTATTGACGGTATTAATAAACATTTTTCATATGAATATATTCTATCTTTTTTATATTAATTAAAAAAATTTACACAAAACAAAACAAGACGAAATAAGACGAAATAAAATAAAATATAAAAAAAATTTAAAAAAAATAAAATAAAAAATGGATGTGCAATTATGTTTGAATCGCTTGTAAATATTGCAGAGCAATTGGTTTTAGATTACGGGTATATAGGACTATTTTTGATTTCTTTCACAGAATCGTTTATTCAACCGATAATACCCGATATTTTTTTGGCAAGTAACACGTTGTTTGGTCTAGATTTAACAATTAGTGTATTGGTTGCAATTGTGGGTTCAGTATTGGGTGGTTATGTCGGTTATATTTTAGGTGAGAAACTAGGCGAAGATGCTTTTTTAAAAGTCTTCGGGGAAAAGAATTATAAACGAGGAGAAAACTTATTTAAAAAATATGGTGTTTGGGGCGTCGTTATTGCAGGATTTACACCAGTGCCTTATAAAGTAGTGGCTTGGTTAGCAGGTATATTTGAAATGCCAAAGAAATCTTTCTTAATAGCCACTTTTGTAGGCAAACTACCAAGATATGTATTAGTTGCTTATTTTGGAATGGAATTTGGAAAAATCTTCGGATTTTAATTTACTAAACATTAAGAATATCGTATAATAAAATTATTATTTATTAATTTATTATTTATTAAAAATTATCAAACATAACTTAGAAATAAGTACAATAGTTCAAAAAGATGATATAATGATTAATCCATTTGTTTTATTGGTTGCAGACCTAATTGACCGTACATTTGGGGAATTACCTGAAAAAGTACACCCTGTTGTTATAATCGGTAATATGATATCCAAAATTCAAGATATAATCCCTTCTTCTAATTCAAAAAACCCAAAATCGGATTTAATTAAGGGAATGGTATTAAATTTATCGATAATTTTTGCATTGTTAATCGTATGTTCAATTGTTGATTACATTTTAAATTTTTTACCAAGTTTTTTAAAATTAATCGGTCAATCAATTATCATTTCCACAGTAATTGGTCATAAATCCTTGATTGAATTTTCAAAAGCGCCCCTAGAATATATAAAAAATAATGATTTCGAAGGTGCAAGAAAGTCCGTACAACACATAGTGAGTAGAAACACGTCTGAATTGGGTGAAAAACATATTATATCTGCAGGAATTGAAAGCTCTTCGGAAAATATTACTGATAGTATTATAGCACCTTTGTTTTATGCAATATTCTTCGGTATCTCCGGAGCGGTTGTTTATCGTGCAATAAACACTATGGATGCTATGCTAGGTTATAAAAACGAAAAGTACAATTATTACGGTAGATTTTCAGCCTATATGGATGATATAGCCAATTTTTTGCCTTCAAGAATAGCTGGATTAATATTGGCAATTTCTGCACCATTTTACGGCGGTAATATACTCAACGGTTTGAAAGGTTATATATATCAAGGGCATAAAACACCGTCACCTAATTCGGGTTATACAATGGCAGTATTGGCAAACGCTTTAAATATGCAATTGGAAAAAATAGGATACTATAAACTCGGAACTGGGGAAATAACCTTAAAAAAAGGTTATCAATCTTTAAAAGCTATTGATTGTACTACATTTGGATTTTTAATAATTTATGGAATATTTTATTTATTAATTTAAGAAATTGAAAATAATATATTAAATTTATATTAAATATATATTAAATTTTTACCAAAACTTTAATTTTGAAAGAATTCCTTTTTTTTCTTCTTTAACTTCTTTATCTTCTTCAATTTCTTTATTTACGTCTTGTTTTTTATTTTTATCTTCGTTATCTTTTTCATCTTCTTCGGATTTTTTAACAATCGATGGTGCACATTTCATATAACTATCCATAGATATCCTTAAGACATGGGTACCGTAGCAAGGTTTTGTGTATGGAAATAGCACGTTATCATCGTTAAAGCCCATATATATTGGAGGAACACCTATAATCATTACTCCGTCCAATATTTCATCTCCAGGGTTTATTTCAACGATTGATTTACTATTTTCACGAATATAATCATTACATTCCTTAAAAGAACCTTTTAAAAGTATTTCATAGTGATATTGGTCAATACAAGATGCCATCTAATCCCCTATTTTGTTTTATTACTTATCTATATCATTTGTTAATATATAAGTCATATATGTAAATTTTATTCTTTTAAATTAGCATAAAAATAAACAACATAATAATTTAAAAATTAAAAAAGTGGTAGCATATAATTTATTTAGTAATATATAATTTATTTTACTTTTATTTGGCATATCTTAAAAATAAGATATTATTAGAAGATTAGAAGTCTTCACAAAGTTTTGAGAAGTATTCGTATGGGTGGTCGCATGATGGACATTCTTCAGGAGGTGTTAAGCCTTCATGTAAGTATCCACACTTTTTACATGCCCAAATAGTTTTTTCATCTCTTTTGAATACTTGTGCATTATTTATAAGGTTTAAAAGCTTTTTATATAATTCTTCGTGGTGCTTTTCTGCAATAATAATTGCTCTCATCCTATCTGCAATTTCAGGATATCCTTCTTCATCTGCAATTTTAGCAATTTTTGGGTATAACTCACTGTTTTCAAAATGTTCTCCGTGTATTGAAGCAGTTAAGTTTTCAACTGTAGTTCCAAATGTTGTAGGTATCCCTACTTCTTCGGAAAGTTCCAAATAGGTTTCATCTGGCTTTTTTAACCCATTTATCATTTTAAACATCCATTTAGCATGCTGTAACTCTTGTTCTGCAGTTTTTAAAAATAAATCCCCTATTTGTTGGTAACCTTCACCAATTGCAATTTTAGAATAAAACGTATATCTATTTCTTGCTTGGCATTCTCCGGCGTATGCCATTGCTAAATATTTTATAAGTTCCATGATTCACCCCTTATGGTAATTTAAATATTATTTTTTATTTTATTTATTATTTTAAATATTATTTTATATATTTTATTTTTTTCTTTTTTATTTTTATTTCAAGATATAATATTCATTTATAATTTTGTAATTTTTAATACATATATCTTTTTAAAAATTTCAAAACTCAACTAATATATTATTTAGTAAATCAATAATTATATGGGGACAAATTATAATTTAGGGGGTAGGATTATGAACTTAAAGAATTTAATATTATTATCTTTAGTATCTTTATTGGCGATATTTTTATTGTTGAATCCAACAATAGCCGAGGAAAATCAAAATCAAAATCAAAATCAAACCTTTGACGAAACTTTTAACGAAGCTTTTAACGAAACACATACGTATATGGCAGAATACGAAATAAACAAATCCGAATATTTACAAAAAACTCGTATTAATCCAACAATGAAACCCATAGAGGATGCAAATTTTGAAGGTTTACATAATTTTACAAATATACGAGGTTATTTATCACAAAAACCTTTTATCATGTCGAATTATACATTTAATTACTATATTACGGGCATCTACGAGGGTAATTTTAGTCAAAATGAAACTTTTAATAGGGATTTATTGCATTATTCTATGCTATCGTACATGTTTAATACAAACTACGATTCAGAGAGTTTTATAAAAGGTTTGAGATTTCAAGCTGATTTAAGACCAAATAGGCATTATAATATAACTAATTCAAATAATACCAATAAAAGTTTAATGGCATTACCTTCGTCCAATACTAATTCTTCATTGTTTGATAGTGGGCAGTATACTGTAATAGATGTTTCGGGTTATTGTGGTAAGCTAAATGAATCGAGAATACCGGAATCTTTAACTTTAAATTTAAAATCTAATATAATAAAAGATGGTGAATCATTACCCATATATGGTAAAACAACAGGAAATCCTGATAAATTATATATAAACATTTCAAATCAAAATATAGATAGAGAAATTTATTACAAAGTGCCTGTTACAAATAATAATTACGATGAAAATTTGGCGATACATACGCTACCATTTGGGGATTACATGATAACAGCAATGTTGCCACAGGGTATTTATAAGGTTTCGAAGTTTAAAAAGGTAAGAGATACTGAAACAGGATATTATCTAGGAATATATGGTAATAAAAATGATGAGGTCTATTCTAATGACCAGAATGGCGATTATAACATGTCTGATGATAGTATAATTGAATATTACGAACTAAATTACGAAAATTTAACGTATAATCCTTCAATACATTATTTAAAAAATTATACGTGGAATTATGGTTCAAAAAATCATACAATAGAATTAATAATTCCCGAAGTAATGTACCGATATTATCAAAGTAAACCTCATAATCAAGAATTCAATTACGCCCAATATGCGTTATCTGATAACGATAGGAAATTTGTGAAATACTTATCTAATAAATTTAATAATATAGCCATTGAAAACAACTATTCAGAATATGATACTGTACTTTTAATAACTACTTTCGTTCAATCCTTGAAATATACCTCTGATAACGTTACAACCGGTTACGACGAATACCCTCGGTATCCTGTAGAAACTTTAGTTGATGAAGGTGGCGATTGTGAAGATACTTCGATAATAATATCTGCCATTTTAAATGATTTGGGTTACGACGTTATGGTAATAGAATTTAAAGACCATATGGGCGTAGCTGTGAAGTGTAACGGGATGTATACGGGTACCTATTACACTTACAAAAATAACAGATATTACTATGTGGAGACAACTGGCGAAAATTGGAACATTGGAGAATTACCTGAAAAATATATGCAAGAGGATGCACTAGTAATTCCTTTGGTACAAATCCCACGTATGAACTTTGATTTCTATGCAAATCTCACTAAAACAGATACTTTATACGTTTACTACAACCTAGTATGTGACATCGAAAATGTGGGTTCGGGGACTGCAGAAAATCCGGAATTATATATAATGATATATAATAACAAAAATGAGCTTTTGGAGGATTATCATTTGTATATCGATAATAACTATCCTGAGGATAGCAAAGGTTATGCAATATTGAATATAAAAGTTCCAAAATACAATACGGCATATTTAAAGTGTATACTGTATGGAAATAATTTTGAGCCCGTAGTTTTATATTCAAATGAATTTAGAACCTAATTAAATCTAATTAAATCTAATTATACCTTAAATATTTTTAAAATAGCTATTTTTTATCTTTGTTTTAATTTGTGTTTAAAAAAGAAAAAAAAGAAAAAAGTTGTTTTTGTGTTGTTGTTTGACAAGTAGTATTAAATTAAAAAAATTTAATACAAATTATATTTTATTCCATATTATTTATATAATTTATTATTTTAAGTATATTTGGGCATTTTTAGGTATTTTAAGTATTTTTAATAGTATTCAAATTTTTTTACTTTCGGTTTTAAAATTTATGGAGTATTTATTTATTTATTTATTTAAAATTTAATTATCTTCTGATTTAGATTTCTTTTTTGGTCTGTATACTTTTAAATAGTATACCCCACCTGCCAGAACTACCACTACAACTAAAATCGGTAGTAAGTAAGAACCGGCAGGCCTTTCGACATGTACTTTAAGTGTTTTTTGGCTTACGTATACGTCTTCGTCCCCTAATTCATGGTCCCCTACAGAACGAACTTCCAAGTTAATTAAATAATCTTTAACGGCTGCGTTAGCTTCTGTTTCAATTACCAATCTACCAGTACCGTTTTCTAAGATTTCTAAAGTTCCTATATCATCAGTTTTTTCTTCATAATCGAAAGGCTGTGCTGAATTCTTTATAGCAGTTATTTTAACTTTTTCAGCTTTTTCAGTACCTATATTTTTCAAGGTAACTAAAATTTCAGTCTGTCTTCCAGCATATATTGTGAAGTCATTGCCTAATATTTCAAGTTCCGGTTTAGTTTTTACAAGTACAGATATATTTTCATTTTCCGCATGCTCCTTATTATACGCATCTAAGTATGTAATTTCAAGAGGTATGTCATAAGTTTGAGCATCTGCATGTTTATTTAAATCAACGTAAAATATTGCAGTTTTTGTATCTCCACTATTTAAAGTTCCTACGTTTTTAAAGTTTACATTACTTCCACTGTCACTGAATGGTTCGGAGGTTTTTAAGTTTAAATTTATGTTTTTAGCTTCACCGTGACCGTTATTTGTAATGTCTACGCATAATTTAATGTAATTTGTTCCAGGTTTTATTTCATTAGGTTCTGTAATTACATTGGAGATACCTAAATTAACATCTCCTTCTACAATTACCCCAAATTCAATTGTTTCGTTATGTTTTGTACCGTCTTCATCAGTCCAAACTAAAGTTACAGGTACAATGTATGAACCTTCTGTAGTTTTTGAATCAGCGTGTAAATTTAAAGCTACTTCGGTACTTCCAAACGGCTCTAGTACTTTTACATTATATTTTACCCCACCAACAGGGTTTATGTATGCAGAACTTCCCACTAAAACGTCAATATCTTTTGCAATTCCAGTACCAACGTTTTTAATTATTATTGGGTATTCCATATTTGAAGCAGGAATTAATTGAACATCTTCTGAAGTTAATTCAAAGTCTGCCTCTCCTTTAACTGGTAAATAATATTCCCTATCTCTTGATTCGTGTGTTGGATATTTATCGTCTACATCATCATAGATGTCATATGTATATTTTACCTTAATTTTAAAGTCATTAGTTTGAGCGTTTTTATCAATATTTATTTTAAAGTGTGCTAAATCCGATTCGCCTTTATTTAAATTGGATATTGTGTAAATTCCCTTTGTAGGGTTAGTTTGTTTTATCTCTATCGGATACCCATCTTCCAACTCTACGATTAAATTTTTAACTATCCTGTCGTTTCCTTCATCGTTTGTAAATTTAATCCAAATGTCCGCGTCATCCCCTGGTTTTATAACTGAAGGGTTGTATTGCGGGTCATCTATCTGAAGAGCACTTACTCCTGAGATAGCAGTTAGCGTGAGTATTAAACCCAAAAGTGATAATTTAAGAATTTTATTATTCATAAATTCACCTAACTTTACTAATTTATTTTTAAGTTACATTTAATTTATTTTTAATTTATTTTTAATTTTATATTATGGGTTATATTTCAATAGTTAATTCGTATTTAATATTCATTTTCAATAGTTAATCTTCTTTTAAGAATTTATTTTTTAAGAATTTTAATCCATTTAATAATTTTGGTGTGTGTTTCTCATCTATCACAATCAATGCAGGTAATAAAATAATTACCACAATCATGCTGAATGCAATACCTAATGCACACGTAATTCCCATGTTAGCCATCATTGGCAATGGCGCTATTGTAAGAGCTGCAAAACCTGCCACAGTTGTTGCAGTAGTTACTAATACAGCACTACCAGTGGATACAACCGCAGTTTCAATTGATTTTTCAAGTGAATTTCCAAGTTTCATTTCTTCCTTATATCTGTGGTAAAGGTGTATACCGTAGTCAATACCTAAACCAAGCAATAAAGATGAAACTAACGAGCTCGCCATATCTCTTGGTATGTTTAAGATACCCATAGAACCCTGTGACCATATTACCGCTATTATAACAGGTATAAGTGGTAATGTTGATTTTATTGGGCTTTTAAAGTATAGTAATAATATAAGGAATATGATAACCATTGCAAATAATGATGTAATCATCATTCCTTCGTCCATTAATCTATCCATCGTTTCGCTAATTGCAGGGGAACCTGTAACAACTGCCACAGTTCCAGGAGGTAATGGGGCTTCTTCAACTCTATCCATCAAATCTTTTGCAAGTTCTTTTTGTCTCCCAGAATCTGCATTCGTATTCGCAGAAATTAATATCATCGTATAGTCATTACCGAATACTTTTGGTTTAGCATCTTCAGGTAATTCCCTAAAGATATTTTTAACCGTTTGAATATCATTCGGTATTATTCCACCATTTTGTTGAATGATGATATCAGAAGTAGCCGAAACTCTCGTAATAGAATCCATCGTTTCTATGTCTTTTATAATATAATCGACAGCGTGCAAAACTTCGGGGTCTCGGATATCATTTACCCGGTTAGAGTTATCCGATGGTGCCAGTTTAACTGCAACGTTTATGACACTGCTACCTCCAAATTTATCCCTTACATCATCAAGTGCTTGTATGACGGGGTTATCGTCTGGTAACATTGATTCATAGCCAGTTTCAGTCTTGACATTTCCTGCCATGATGCTCATAAAAATTGTTATAAGCATTACGATAGCAACAACCATGAATGGTCTCTTTTCCGAAATATGAGCTATCTTGCCAAGTACTTTTTTTATCATTTAATCACCAATATCAAATGTGATATTGTAATACCTACCAGTAGGTATGTGTATTATCTACTATATAAACCTACCGACCTTCCGGTATGTAAATCTGTCCCATGTATCATGTTTTTAATTTTGCGTAAATTTTAAAGTTTATTTTATAATTTGCTAACGAAGCAGGTGACAAGATAGTACGTTCTAATAGATATACTTTTGACAATTTAATTTAATCCAAAACCTATTAATACAATTATACTATCAATAATGAAGTTTATTATCCAATTAAAAAGTAAAAATAAAAAGTAAAAATAAAAAGTAAAAATAAAAGTAATATATTAAAATAATAAATTAAAAAATAAGATAAAAAATAAAAAAGATAATTAAAAGAACACACATGCTAATTATAAAATATTTAACTATATTTTTGGAAAATTATTTAATTTTTATGGAATCCCATAATTCTTTTGCAAATTCTTTTTTTAATTCGCTAATATATTTTTCGATATCGGGTCGATTTGATTCATGTCTTAAACCTGTCACAATTGAAAATAACTTTACGGTGAATTTTACAGGATTAATTTCTGATTTAATTTGACCGCTATTCTGAGCTTCAATAAATTTTTTTTCAATTATTCTATGAAGTTCATTGTATTTTGTATCAATTTCTTTAAGAGATTTAGGAGTTTTCTCTAAATAATCAATAAAAAGTTTTAAATATTTGTATTTATCCCAAAGAGTTTTTGGTTCTTCATATTCTTCATCTAAATTTAAAGCTATCTCGATAATTCTTTTAAAAGATTTTTCTTTTTTTATATCTTCCAATAATGGGTTAAATAACTTTGAAAAAATATATTCTATAACTGCGTCATGCAATTTTTCTTTACTGCTGTAGTAATGATAAATGCCCCCTTTTGTAATTCCTGAAGATTTTGCAATCTCGTTTAAGGAAGTTCTATCATACCCATTATTTAAAAATAATTCTGTAGCATTTTGTAGTATTATTTCTCTCGTATCTGCATTCTGATTTTTCTCTAATTTAAGATTATTCATGCCTATCTACCTACCGTCCGGTATGTATCTATATGTTAGTACTATTATATAATAGTTTCATATTCGATATTTCAAAATAATATTATATTTTAATAAACGTATTAAAATTTAAAAAAATTGGAATAATTATCGGTATTTTAAATTATTCTATATTATTTTAAATTATATAACTTATTTATATTACTTATATTATTTTAACGTATTTTTAGATATTATAATGTATTATAGGGTATTTTAAATTTGAATTATGTTGAAAGTTTTTGCAACAATATATGCAATAAATAACAAATATACAAAGAACATTAAATATGCGTCTTTTTTTGTTATCTTGTTTTTCAATAAAAGCCCTGAAGTAGTTACCATTGAGATTACTACAAAGGCTAAAACTCCCAAACTGTCCGAAGGGTTCACTGGTAAAACTGCCCCCGCAATAATCATCGGTAAACCCAAACAAATACAAATATCGAATATATTGGAACCTATCGCATTAGCTATTGCACCATCAGCATCCCCACGCTTAGCAGAATTGACAGATAATATTGTATCAGGTATCGATGTACAAGCAGCTACTATGATAACCGAGGTAATAAACACAGGTATGCTTAATATACTCGATAACGTAATTGCAGCCTGAACCAATCCATCAATAGCGAACCAAATTATAAAAATTCCTGCAGTTATCCAGAACATAATTTCTGAATAAGTTGTATCTTCTTCTAATTCACATTCTTCGTCACAATATTCTCCATTTTGGATTGATTGTTGCATTTCTTTTTTATGAGATTTAAATTGTGAGTATAGTACTACTAAATACGCTAAATATATGGCTATCAAAACATAACCTGAAAAAGCGGTATATTGTCCTTGCAATGTGAAAAATATCAAAGCACCAATGGATAATATATAGAATAATGTATCTCTTAAAATTGTTTTTTTCTCAACCTTAATCGTGTCATTATTATTATTGCCATCGTTATCGTCATCGTCATCTTTGTTAATGTTGGCTTTACTGTTTTTACTAGTTACAGCAGCCTTATAGAAGAATATCGAGAACATTGGTATTATTAATATGTTAAAAATAGCAGAACCTGCTACCGTTGATAAACCTACATCTGAAAATTGGTTGTAAACTAAAACTGCAACTAATGCAGTTACCAATTCAGGAAATGAGGAACTTACTGCATCGAAAGTTGCACCCCTAACCGAATCTGGGATATGTAGTTTAACACCTAGCGTATGTAAACTATCGCCGAGTTTTGAAGAGCCCCAGTTTATAACGAGGGTTAAAATTACCAAAGCCATTAAAGAAGATGGTAAGTCAGTAATTATATTTTCAAACATTTAATCCTCTCGCAAATTAAATAATTAATTAACTTAACTAACACTTTTAAATATTGTAATTATTTTAAATATTTTAAATAACAAGTTTTAATTTTAATTTTAAATTTATTAATTGTTTTATTCTAAAGTATTACACTATAATAAAATTATACTATTAAAACATTATTAATAATTACTATAAATTATTATAAATTATTATAAATTATTATAAAATAACTTATTTTTAAAAAAGTATGAGAATATAAAAGTATGAATTAGATTTTTAGAGTTATTGTGCTTAATTATTTGCTGATAACTCTTGTGATTTTGTATCTACCCATAGCTTCGAAGTATTCTACTTCTACACCGCTTTCGATACCTGGAACATCTGAAGGCATATCTAATTCTAATGTTTCATATGTTTCTAAATCCATTAATTGAACTTGGTCTTCTCCAACAAGTGCTAAAATCTGTCCTTTTCTTTTGTCGATAAGTGGAACGTCGATTCTTGAGCTTGCAGGTCCAACGTGTTCTTTTTTGGTAGGTTCAAAGATGCCCATAGCGGTTAATCTTACTTTTGCACCACCGTGTTTACCAGGTTTTGAGTGAGCTGTACCTACAACTCTACATGCGATACCGTCAATAACTACGTATTGTCCTTCTTTCAATGCTCCTAATTCAGATGGTTTTGTTCCAGCCATATTTTCACCTTAATAGTGTTTATTTTTGATTAGTTGTATTTTTACGTATTTTTACGTATTTTATTACAGTTTCTATATTTTTTGATAGATGTATCTACCAGTGTTTTCTTATTATCATAAAAGAGCCAACGTATCCGCACATATTTAAAGCCAACCAACTAATTAACCCCGAAAGGTCTATTCGGTTAATTTAACTATAAAACATATCAGATAGTTCAAGCTATTGAAATGCAAATCATTTCAAATAATGAGTGTGCAACGAATTCATTTATCTTTATTAATTATTGATTAATAATGTACATATTAATAAATTATTACCTAATAAAGCTCGTTGAATTTTTAAAAGCAAATATTATTAAAAGACTCTTATTTGATTAATTTTTTAACTTTTTTACTATATAATATTTTATAATATTTATATGTAACTATCCTATTTTTATTCGGGGTTATATGCTAATTATATTTCCAAAGATATTTGGCAAAGGGTGAAATTTTACAAAATAGATATATGTTTATTATTGAATTTTATTAACTTTGTTAAATTATTTTTAAATATGCATAAAGTTAAAAATAGTTATTTGGTAAATTTTACTATTTATTTATTATATTAAGTACGTATCGGTTATTAATTTCTGTTTATGCTGGTATTAAGCAATATTTGCACCATTATGCAGTATTAATACAAGATTAATACGTAATAACTATATAAACACTATTTTAAAGTTATATAATACTTTACAATTACTATTTACAAATATTATTTTAAATTATTTAATACATATATTCCATAGAAATTTTACACTTGCCACTATCAAACAATTCTTTCAAATTTTCAAAGCCATTTTCATCAAATTCTTTGATTTTGTTAATTTTACAAACTATTTTTATCAAATAATTAGCAATGTGATTTAATATTTGGAATTTATGAGTTTGAGGGGCTTTTTCTACAAATTTTCCAGATATAATATAGTGCGTATTTTCTTCAACCCTTTTATACTCCAATATTTTTGAAGTATGGCTTTTTTCATCCATTAAGCCTTCGAAGGTCTCTAAATAATATAAAGCGTAGTTATTGCTCTTCGAAACTTTGAAATCTGCAATATGACCTTTATAAAGCAAGGACAAGTTTTCAAATAATCTCATGCAACTTGCAATTTTGGTCATTAATTCAGAAAAGTATTCTTTAATTTCAGGATTTCGTACGATACACTCTACAAAAGTATCGTATTTATCTATTAAACCTAAATAATAATCTGTTTCTACAATATCTAACCTATATTGCATTCTAGTCCACCTATCTAATTTAATCGCTATGATTTAAGATTACGGACACGTTTATAGCCATATTTATTCATATGCTATTTGGGGGTGTCATTTCTATTTTGCAATTAAAATTTGGCATCTTACAACAAATCATATGACAAATAACCAAATAGTTAATTGCATATTTGATATTTAATTCATGGGACATCTAATTAATTTTTCCACTAATTAATTTATTTCTAAGTTATTTTCAATTCGATTTACCGATACGTAAGACCGATATTTCCGTTTGTGGATGATATTGTCAGAATTTAGGGGTAAGTTACCATATTTATTAAAAAATATGCGGAATTGAAAGTATTATTATGTATTGTTATTTATCTATATATAATTTATTGATTTAACGGATTATATCCTTTAGTTTTGGTTGTAACTACTATAAAATATATATTTTTAAATATAAATGTCGATATGAGGAGAATTTATAAAATAAATGTATGTATTTCATTATTACTATATTTTATCAACAAATAAATAAAATAATAATAATAAAATAATAATCTAATAAAATAATAATCTAATAAGATAAAACTAAAAAATTAATAAAAAGAATATATTAAAAAAATAAAAGAATAACCTAATATAGAATAAATTAAGAATTAAAAAGGAGATTATTTAATATACTTATTTGCAAAAGCAAGATAAAATATCTTTTTCAGTTATGATACCCACTATTTTTTCAGGATTTTCTGGGTCTACAATAGGAATTGCTCCGAAATTATTGTTTAGTATTAAATCAACTGCTTCTATAATACTATTTTCTGGATTCAATGTTTTAACATCCTTATTCATAAGTTCACTAATTCTTGTATCCGTTATTTCTTCAATATTGCCCGTTTTAAGTTTTTCAAACGCCCAATCACTACCAATTAATTTTATAAAGTCCGTAGAGGTAATAATTCCTTTTAAATTACCCTCTGAAGCTACTGGAAGTCTTCTAAATCCATTTCTCAACATTACTTTGGCTACATCGCCCAAAGTTTGACCCAATGAGGCTAGTACAGGATTTTTAGTCATGCAATCCTTAATTTTTAAATTTTTATCTAATTTATCTTTTAATTTTGATAATAAATCTCTTTCTGTAACTAAAGTTATCAATATGTCCTCTTTTGTAACAATTGGTAGGCCACCATATCTCTCAACGAATAAAGAAACTAATTCTTTAGTTAAAGCTGTTTCTTTAACACTTATCGGGTCTTCTGTCATTATTTCTTTAATTGGTTCGTTTATCATTGCGTAAAAGTTTCCATTGTGTTTGGATTTAACCAAGTTATATTTTGAACCGCCACCAAATAGATTAACTATGTCCGTATTTGTTAAAACACCTACTACCCTATTGGTTCCTGCATCAACAACAGTTAATCTTCTTACATTTTTGTTGTTCATAATAGTTAATGCGTCTATTATAGATGTGGTAGGGAATAATTTAATTATTTGTTTTTCAGGATTAATTACGGAAGTTATTTTCAAAATATCCCTCTAATCTTCATTGGTTATGCGTTACATTTTTTATTTAAAATGTATGTAATATTCAATTATAATGAGTAAATTAGGTAATTAACTAACTAAATAATTAGTTAAATGACTAATTTGATATGTTGGTAGCATATAAAAAATTAAAATATATAAATTTTATTTAATTAGTGTATTAATTTTTGGATTATTGATTTTTATTTCACTTATTCTTTTAAATCTTCGTTCTGGTATTCTTCGTAATCTTCGTAATCTTCGTAATTTTCAGAATACTTTTCATATTCGTTCATTTCTTCTTCTTTACTTTGGAATCCACTTTCCAAACAGTTTCTACATACGTATTTCCCATTTACAAAGTTTACACTGTCATGAGCTCCACAAACTTCACAAATACCAGTCATTTCTTCTTTTTTTACGAAATCGTATTCATTTTCATTATTATGGATTATTGAAGCTTCCAAAAGTAAGTTAAATAACTCTGGTGAAACTTTTGTTATGTCACTAACTGTGATAATTCCAAATAGTTTGTCTCCATCGATAACAGGTAATCTTTTAACTGTTAATTCGTCCATTTTTTTAGCTGCATCCATCACTGTGGATTTTGGAGAGATGGATATCAATTTTTTAGAACTTATTATTTCCCTAACGGTTATTTCTTTTGATTTTAAGTTTCTAGCAACTACGTTTAAAACTAAATCTTTTTCGGTAATTATTCCTACAGGTTTTTGTAAATCGTTGAGAGCAATTAAACAACCGATTCCGTGTTCTTTTAGTGTATTGGCCACTTCATATAGTGTAGTATCCAACCCTACGGTTTTTACAGGAGCACTCATTGCTTCCGTAACTGAAACTTCGAGATTCATAGTATCACCGATTGGTAATTATATTTATTTAATTAAATAATACTAAAATACTAATAAATTTATATAAATATTGCTTATTAGGAATATTAATGATTTTAGGTATCACTTAAAGAAATAATTTTATATATTAATTTAATTAATTTATGACGTTATTGTTTTATATAATTTTTTATTTGATTTTAGATATTCGAATAATTATTGCTTTTTTTTAAATTAAAAGGAATTAACTCACTATTTTAATATTTTAAAAAAGAGTACGCAATTTTCGTATTAATTTTCATAATATTATAATAAAATAGGATAAAATAGGATAAAACTAATAGAATTAACATATACTAAAATTATAAATAATGTGGCATAATCAATAAAGGACTATAAAAAATTAAAAGTTAAAAATTAAAAATAAGGGGTTATTTTTGAAAAATCTATTTTTTGTTACCAATATTCACAAATACCGTTTTTGTTTCGTGCTTTGGGTTAAAGAACATATCTATATTTGCCAATAAATTTATTTTTTCTTGGAACGATTTTGATACCTTTCTAGCCATCATTGTAGGTTCTATTGCACAATAAACGTATGGTTTTTTACCAAATTTGCTTTTTTTGATTTTTTTTCTAATTACATAATCGTTTCGATACATTTCAACAATATAGTCTCTAACGGTAGACGAATAGATATTTGTACCTTCAGCTATTTCTTCCACGGTGCTTTCGGGACACATTCTTAGGAATATGTATATTTTAGCCCTTACCTCGCTTGAAAATAAGGCAGATATTTTCTTTAATATGCTAGGGTCAAACTCCTCTAAACTACAGACCCTACATTTTGATTTGAATATTTCAAAATCTGAGGCGTATAATTCACTAGAAATGTTTGAAATACTTGTTTCATTTACATTTTTAATATTGCCAATATCATCTTTAGGTTCATTACCTTTCTCGGCCATAGTTGTTTTTTCGTTTCGGTCGTGATTATTATATTTATTACTATTAAAATTACTAGGGGGGTCTATGCTTTTACTAAGGTTACTTTCTTTTAACTCCTCTTTCGTCATTTTAGCCACTCCAACTTGCATTAATGCTACGATTTAGATTAATAATTAAACCTATACTCGTAGATTAATTAGATACACAACTTTAATTTTTGATACATACTATATGAATTTATTAATAGTTTATACTTAATAATATAATAAGTATTCTATCTACAATATATAAATATTATGAATTAGTATCAATATACGATGTACAACGTACTTTTTTTATAATATATCGTACATAATAATATTATTTACGCCATGTTTATGAATATATCCTTACATATTTAGATGTATAAGTATTGATTAAATATATAATTTAGCATTTTATTTGTGGAAATTATACTGTGTCGTAAAAATTTACTGATAAAAAAGTAGGGCTATTTTAAAAATAATGACGATTTGAAACTATAGTAAAATATCGTAAAGTATAATAAAATAATAAATAATATAATAAAGTAAATACTAAAGTAAAATAGAATAAATTAAAATTATTTTGATATTACAACATAATAGAATACCTATTAAGTATCAATTAATTATTTCCATAATTCTAATTCTCTTCTTTTTACACTTTGTCTGTGTCTTTCAAGGAATTTGTACATCTTAGCGTGTGACATGCCTTTTAATATCATTTCTATGGCATCTTTTGATATCTGAACTTGCTCAAATTCTCCCAAGATTGAAACAGTTTTACCGTAGACTGAAATGTATGTCCCAGTTAATTCTTCAATATATCTTCTAGATTTTCCGCCACTGCCGATTATTCTACCTTTTACACGCATAATGGCTCTTTCTGAGTTTGCATATTCTGAAATATCCATTATTTCACACATGTATGTGTCAGAAAGTAATTTTAAAGATTTTTCTGGGCTAAAGCCTCTACCGATAGCCTTAACAATGTCTCTAGCTTTCCATAAAGAAAGGGCATCTTTTTGCTCTTCAGTTGAATATATTGTAACTTCCCCTTCTTCATCTATTTCTATTTCAATACCAAGAGCTTTTTCTATTTTTTTCTTGGTATCTCCACCTTTTCCAATTAAAACGCCAGTTCTTTCTTTTGGAATTTTCACAACTTCGATATTTTCATAATCAAGCATATTTTCACCGTGTTTAGTCCTTATATGTGAATTTTTCGCATAAGTTCATTGATTTATAATTTTTAACCTTATAGTTATTTAATTTACAGTTTATAATAATATACTCTTATAATTTTATAAATTAATATCTAATTTATAACTTTGTAATTTATTAAATTTGTATTTATAATATATAATATCATAGTATATGTAACTAAGTTTTTAAGAGCTTGTTAAAAGCTTATATATAGAAATTATATGATATATATTTTTGCAATATCGGCTAAACAATCTAAATAAATTAAAATGGTGAAATTATGGCTAAATTATTTAATTCATACCGGGATATTCAAATTATGAATATCGACAACTCAAGTGTGCACGATTTTGGAAAAAACGTTACAATAGAAGAAATAGACAACCCTCTAGTAGAAATCGGGGAATATACTTATTATTCCGGTTACTATCACGGTCATTCGTTTAGAGATTGCATTATGTACTTAGATGAGCAAGACAAGGGCAAAGATGTAGATAAACTAATAATCGGTAAGTTTTGTAGTATAGCTTCGGGTGTAAAATTCATAATGGGGGGAAATCAAGGGCACCGTTATGATTATATTTCTGCTTATCCATTATCTATCGTATCAAATAACCCTATTGATTTAGATACTGAAATCCCCGAAAGTTTTGTAAAAAAAGGTGACACTATAATCGGTAATGACGTTTGGATAGGTGCCGAATCTCTTATTATGCCAGGCGTAAAAATCGGGGACGGTGCCGTAATAGGTACTAGAAGCCTCGTAACCAAAGATGTAGCACCTTACACAATTGTAGGCGGTTGCCCCGCAAAAGTAATTAAAAAAAGGTTTAGTAATGAAAAAATAGAGCTTCTATTAAATATTAAATGGTGGAATTGGGATATTGAAAAAATAAGAGCTTCTATCTCGATACTAATGAGTGATAATTTTGAAGCATTAAAGGGATTAGAAAAATTATAATAAAAAGAGAAATAAAAGAAATAAAAAGAGAAATAAAAGAAATAAAAAGAGAAATAAAAGAAATAAAAGTATTATTTCTTACAATCAAATGAAACAAATTTTAAAAGTGTCTCTTCATTTAAATTACTTAGATTAACTTCATCAATACTATTTTTTAAATCTTCCAACGTCGCCATTTTAAAATCTACATATTCAAAACCCGGTGAAACAGTACAGCCAACGAGTGTATAATCCCCTAAAGGTTCAGCAGCAAACCATGTATTTTTTGGGACTGTTATTTGAAAATTTTCGCCTTCTTCCAAATTATTCCCCAATTTATTTGTTATAATTTTTCCATCTTGAATCGTGTAAATATTGAGTGAATTTCCTGCGTAAAAATGCCAAGTTTCATCGGATTTTATCCTGTGGAATTTTGAAACTTGCCCTTTTTCCAATAGGTAATAAATTGCAGTACATAAATATCTGTATTCTAAGCTTGTTTTTTTATTTTCGTTAGTATTACTAAAGTACTCTGGAAGTTGACTTATATGTATGCGTTCGGAAGATTCGTATATCCTTTTAAAATAACCGCCTTCAATATGCGACTCTAAATCTAATTTATTAACCCAATATTTTGAATTTTTTAAGTCCTTACTCATTTTTTCACACTTATAAAAGTTTATATAGCATCATGCAATAGTATATTATACATTATAACGAATATTTATTTTAAATTAATTTATTATAAAATACTTGCGTATTGGATAATTTGTATTTTAACACATTTTTAGGTATATATTTATATCTGATATATCCATGTAATAATTTAAACATTTTCAACAACTTCAAACAATATAAAAAATAAAATATAAAAAATAAAATAAAATAGACTAATAAAGTATAAAATAATAAAATAAAATAGACTAATAAAATAAAAAAATAGTATAATATAATAAAATAATATACATTGATGAAGGTGACAATATGATTATTGAATTAAACGGAATTTACGGCGGTTTAAGATTTTCCGCAGCTCACATTGTATTTGGACACGAAAGTTGCGGTGTAATCCACGGGCATTCGTATTATATAGACGTCAAAGTATCTGGTGAGCAAACGGGACAATTTGATTTTGTATGTGATTTTAAAGTTATTAAAAACATTGTAAAAGAGCTTGCAAATGAAATGGACCACAAATTGTTATTTCCAAAATACCACCCTGAAGTAAAATACGAAATAAAAGACGATTATTTGTTTATAGAGTATAACCATAACGGAACGCTTAAAAAATACATGTTCCCTTGCTGTGACGTTTTAATGTTGCCATTAAAATCCACAACTGCCGAAGAAATGTCAGAATACTTCGGAGAACATATTAAAAATGGTTTGGATAACTTAGGACTTTTGGATAGTATTGAATGGATAGAAACGACGGTAAACGAAGGAATTGGACAAGGTGCAAGAAGTAATATTCTTGTAAAATAATACTAAAGAATAAAATAAAGAATAAAATAATAATAAGAATGGTAAAAATGTCAAATATTTAGTAAAATATTTAAATTATATTATGATTTATTTAGCTATTTGGCATAATTTAAATTTTAGCATTTAATACTATATGTTTAATATACTACAATAAATATACTACAATTGATGTAAAATAAATAATAAATCAATTTACGTAAATTTAGATAAAATACATACAATTACACAATTATTTCTAATATTAATGTTGGTGATATTATGGCTGATGAAGTCAATTTATTCGATGAGTTTAAAGAACACTCAATATCCGAATTTTTTAGAAAAAACAAGCACATGTTAGGTTACAGTGGTAAATTAAGAAGTATGACCACCATCATACATGAATTGGTAACAAACAGCATGGATGCTTGTGAAGAAGCTGAAATATTGCCTGACATAAATGTAACAATCGAAAGATTGGGCAATGAATACTATAGGCTCATTGTAGAGGATAACGGTTCGGGTATACCTACTAAATACGTGCCAAAAGTATTTGGTAAGATGCTAGCAGGTTCAAAATTACACAGGCAAATCCAATCAAGAGGACAACAAGGTATTGGTGCAGCCGGTGTTTTGTTATTTTCACAAATGACCACAGGAAAACCTTTAAAAATTACAACTTCAACAGGCGATGGCATTATCCACGAAATGGAGATACAAATGAGTATTTCTAAGAACGAAGGGGATGTAGTAAGCCACAAAACACGAGAAGGAATGTACCGGGGTACAAAAGTAGATGGCGAGTTTAAAGAAGTAACCTACAGTAGGAGAGAGCAAGGACCTTTTGAATACCTTAGGAGAATTAGTTTATCAACACCGCACTCTAAAATAACTTTAAAAGACCCTGAAGAAGAAGTTTTATTCGACAGGACAGTTTACCAGGTTCCAGAAAAGCCTGAGGAAATGAAACCACACCCTCACGGTTTAACAACTGATGAAATGTTACACATTGCAAGAGAAACAGAAAGTTCAAGACTTTCAAGTATGTTAAGCTCTGAATTATCAAGGGTAACTACTAAAAGAGTTAAGGAATTAGAATTATACATTTTAAGGGATAAATTATTGGAACAGTACAGAGATAGCTTTTTCTGGGACACTGTTATAGAATGCTATCTAAATGCGGATTTTAAATATTACTTTGATAAATTCGGTAAATATTTAGATAAAAAAGAAATTGAAGAAGTAAACAATTTAATTTTGGGATTGCCTGAAGGTTTATCAGAATTAAAACAATACTACTTGAAATACATAATTACTGATTACTTATTTAATAAATTAGATGAAGAACATATCAAAGAAATTAGAAACCAATTTAAAAAGAAACCAGAGAATTTTGTAGAATATGTAAGCAAACAGTACTTAAATGCTTCACAAATGGATGATTTCAGGAAAAAAGTAAGGTATATTACAAAAAGACCCGAAAGCTTTGTTAACTCTTTGATAGAATTTTCGATGGTTTCCGATGAAGAATTGGAAAAATACAAGAAAGGAATTAAAAAATTATTAAAAAGTGACCCTAAAAAAATTGATTGGAAAGAAGCTGAATTATTGGTTTCAGTTCTCCAAGATATGGACTTTATGGCACCATCTACAATAGGTTTAAGACCTATTGGTGATGAAAACATATTGAAATCACTTGAAACACTTGAACCAAATTTCTTAAAGACCTTAACAAGAAAACCTAAAACCTATAAAGGGGGAATTCCTTTTGCGGTTGAAGTTGGTATTGCATACGGTGGTAATGCAGGAAGACTTGGGGAAAGTGGTAGAAAAATGGAAATTATGAGAAACTCAAACCACGTACCTTTATTATTTGATACCACAGGTTGTGGTTTAACAAATGCCGTTAAAAGTGTCAATTGGAAAAGATATGGTTTAAGAAGCGACGAAGACGCACCAATAACTATATTCGTTAACTTAATCTCAACACACATACCATATACTTCAGCAGGTAAGCAAGCAATTTCAACAGGTGCTGAAGATAACGAAGAGATATTTAATGAAATAAGGCAAGCTTTAATGATTTGTGGTAGAGATTTAAACAACTACATTTCAAGAATCAGAAAAGCTAAAGAAGAAGAGCAAAAGAGAAAATACGTTATGAAATATGCAATGGTATTTGCAGAAGGTTTGTCAAGTATAACGCAAAAACCTAAGGATGAAATTGAAGAAAATATCATCTATTTGCTTAGATAATGAATAAATAATAATAATAATAAATATTAATAAATATTAATAAATATCAATTTTTTTTAATTTTTAAATTAAACTTTTTAAATAATCTTTTAAATTAAACTTATTTTAAAAAAATGTAAAAATAGGAATATTTATTTTTTAAATACTTTTTTAAGCTTTTTATATTTATTCTTCCCTTATGTATTTATAAATGAAAGCACCGATTAATGCCCCCAATATTGGACCAATAACGTAGATTGGGTAGTATACCCATAAATTAATCCCGTAGAACATATCCATTAAGTAAGGTCCAAAAGTCCTTGCTGGGTTAATTGAAGCTCCTGAAATACCACCTATGGTGATAATAATTCCTGCAACTGCTAAACCGATTACAAGTCCTGCAAATTTGTTTGGAGCTTTTTTATCAACCGCTACACCCATTATGGTTATCATCAATAGGAATGTACCAACTATTTCAGCAAGCATAGCTTGCATATAAGTAAATCCTGCTGAAGGAGCCGTAGCACCCAAACCACCGATAGTAGCTGCCGAAGCACCTATACAGCCGATTAAAAGTATCGAACCAAGTGTAGCACCTGTTAACTGTGCTAAAATGTATGGTATAACATCTTTTGTCTCAAATTCCTTAACTGCCCACAAGGCTATTGTAACAGCTGGATTTAAATGTGCACCTGAAACAGCACCAACGGCGTAAATCGAAGCCGCTATCGCCAAACCAAATGCCATACCAATCGCCAGCCATTCTCCAATTCCACCGAGTATTCCGATACCTGTTGTACCTAAATCACTCGATATTAATAGTGCCATAATTGCAGAACCTGTACCAAAAAACACTAAAAAGCAAGTTCCAACCAATTCTGCAATAGATTTTTTAACAATGCTCATAATAACACCCTTTTATGCTACTAAAAAATCAAAATATAATTTATCAGTTATTTCAAACATTATAGAATTTATAGAATTTATTATCTATTAGATATACTAAGTATATTAATCTATTAGATATGTAACTATTACATTTATCATCTATATTAAAGTTACCTAAAATTTATTATAAAGCTTAGTTAAACAACCGATAAAAAATTAGAGTTGGTATGAAAATATTTAATTTAGTATTGTATTCTAAGTTATTTTATTTTAATCTATTTTAATTTATTCCTTATTTTATTTTATTTTATTTTTTATTAGCTATTCATGATTTAAACTGATTCTCTCCATTGACAGTATTCGTGTCTGAAGTCTACTAAACAGGATGAAGCACATTTTTTACATACTCTAGCAGGCGCTCCTGGGTTATTTTTGTGTAAAGCAATTACGTTTGTCATCATTGTGGCAGTAACTGGCTCACTTGTTAATAAACAAGGGTAATCTGCTAATCTCATTAATGATGAGAATCTAACTGTTATAGCACAGGCAGGATATGCGTATCTTTGTGGGTTCATTAAAACTTCATTTTCCGCAATTGGGTCTAAATCTACTGGCATATCATTAACCATTGGTACCAATTTAGCTCCTGAACCATTCTTCATTCTTCTAGCTTTATCAAGTGTTTTCCAACCTCTATATACCATGTCCATAAAGTCGTGGTTGTGCAATTCTGCAGCAGCCCCTCTTTTTGGGTATAATTGTACATAGTTATGGAATCTTTGTGTAAGTAATTCTACAACTGTTGGAGCATTAAATCCGTCAAGTTCTAATATATATTCAACAGCAGCAGCCGTGGAGCCGGTTGCTAAAGATAATACATCAAACTCTGTTTTGAACTTATCTAAGTTATTTCGCAATGTATTGTCCATTACTTTAGATGTAGCTTCTATTACTGCCATTATTACATCATCTTTACACATATTGTATGTAGATTGTGCAATGTGGTGAGAAATATCCCCTACGCAGTAAGCAGGTACTGTAACAATGTTTCCATAGTTTACTTCAGCATCTAAAGCTTTTTTAACTGTGCCATCCATTTTTTTCTTGTAGTCTTGCATATATTTAAATACATCAAAGCTTGTATGTCCCGCTTCTTCCATTAATTTAGTTTGTGCTTGTATTGGTGTATCATAAATCATCTTTATGGTATCTATTTCTTTATCCATAGCTTCATTAAGTGTTAATCCATCCTCTACCGCGTGGGCAAATTTATCTCCTATCCCGTATGATGTATTCATACCCCAAGATTTGGAAGCTAATATAGCTTGCTTGTAATGTTCAGGAATATCTGTTTTCCTAAGTATTTGATTTACAACATTACTGGTACTTCCAGGTATAAGTGCAAAATCAACTACACAAGTAGGTCCATAAAATCCGCCGTATCTTCTTACTACTTCTTTTCCAATTAATGCACGGTTCTTTTCAACCGCGTCTATAAATTTTTCAACGGCTTCTCTAAATTTAGGGTCTTCATTATAAAGTATTTCCAATATAGCGGGAGTCTGGTAGTGTTCTACAAATGGGTCGTCTTCTGGACGTACCGTATCTGTTAAATCACACAATGTATCGTAATGAGTTTGCACTGAATTTTTGTGTAAATCAATTACTTCTTTACATTGGTCACCAATTGCCTCCATTTTTTGAACTGCGTCAACGTATGGCTTACCATCTGTTAATTTGTACTCTGTACCTCTTTTGGCTTTTATAACTTCAACATCTGCCCATTGAGCAGCCATCGCTTCATTTACCATCTTCTCATACAGTTCTTTCATATTTGCACCCCTCAAATTATTTATTAACTGTATATTATATAATATGTCTATTATCCTATTATATACTTTTCATATGGGACAAGTCCAGTATCTATATATATGACCTACATCAAAGGTCATTTTATCGTATTGATAAAATTTAAATGCAATACTTCTTTATATAGTATGGTATCTAATTATAGTACATTGTAAGTTGGATAATAGTTTATAAATAAAAACAATTTTATAAAATGATGAAATATTAGAAAATAATAATATACTAAACAAATATTATATAAAATAATAAAATAAACTAATAATATAATAAAATAACATAATAAAACAATACTATATTATAATATACTATAATAAAATAGCATAATAAAATAGCATAATAAAATAATAGAGTATAATTAAACTGGTGAAATTTTGATTGCAACAATCGTTACAAACAAAGGTACAATGAAAGTAAATTTATTCGAAAAAGAAGCACCTATAACCGTAGAAAACTTTAAAAAATATGCTGAAGAAGGATTTTACGACAATACTATTTTTCATAGAGTTATAAACGGATTCATGATTCAAGGTGGAGGTTTTACAAAAGATGGGGTTCAAAAAGAAACACAAGCTCCAATTAAAAACGAAGCTAAGAACGGTTTATCTAACAAAAGAGGAACTTTAGCAATGGCTAGAACAAACGCTGTAGATTCAGCTACAAGCCAATTTTTCATAAACCACATTGACAATTCATTTTTAGATTACAAAAATGATATGAACTATGGTTACGCAGTATTTGCAGAATTAACCGAAGGTTTCGAAGTTTTAGACGAAATAGCAAAAGTTAAAACAGGAACTAAAAGCTACTTCCAAGACTGGCCAGTAGAAGATGTAATTATTGAAAAAATAACAATTGAATAATTTAATATTGAATATCTATTAAATAACTAGTAAATATCTATTAAGTAATTATTTAATAGATATTAAATTAATTTAAATTAATTTAATACTTTATTTTAATCATTTAACTTTTTTAATTCTTAACAATCCAATTCTAACTGTATGGGGCAATGGTCGGAACCATAAATTTCATCCATAATTATAGAGTTTTTTACGTAATCAACAAGTGAATCGGACGTACAAAAGTAATCTATACGCCAACCAATGTTTTTAGCCCTCGCATTGTGCATGTAAGACCACCAGGTGTAGTTGTCAGGCTCTTTATTAAATATTCTAAATGTGTCTACGTAATTATTTTCAACGTATTTATCAAAACCCATTCTTTCTTCTTCAGTAAATCCGGCATGTTTTTTGTTCGTTTTAGGATTTCTCAAATCAATTTCTTTATGCGCTACATTTAAGTCTCCGCAAAATACAACTGGTTTATTTTCATTTAAACTATTTAAATACTCCAAAAATTTGGAATCCCACGATATACGGTATTCTAATCTGGTTAAACCACGCTGAGAATTTGGCGTATATACATTTACAAGATAATAATTCTCGTATTCTGCAGTAATGACCCTACCTTCATCATCTGGAAAATTATTCATTCCATATGTAATATTTTCAGGCTTTTCCTTTGTAAATATTGCAGTTCCTGAATAACCCTTTTTAGAAGCAGTATTCCAATATTGTTTATATTCTGATAAATCAAGAATTTGAGATGGAGTGTTTGTTTTAATTTCTTGTAGGCATACTACGTCAGGATTTTTGTTTTTTATAAACTCAACAAACCCTTTTTGTAATATTGCTTTAATTCCATTGACATTCCAAGATATTAATTTGATATTATCCCTCTTTTAACATATAAATTTTATAAAAGATATTCTATAACATATAATTATTTATATTATCATATTTTAACGTTTTTATAATCAATCAAATAGATAAACAAATAATTAAAATTTAATCAAAAAAGTTTAGATAGTATATAAAATACAATATGTTGCCATTTTTTAAATATACACTATCTTATTTTCCCCTATATTCCCAATGGATGGTATATAGCTCCATATATACTCTATATGTATACCAAATAAGTACTGTAGAATTTTATTAAAAATTCATTAAAAATAACGGTATTGTCGAGCCTATCATCGCTAATCCAACGATTATGGCAACTAACTTCCTGCTATCCACAATATCCTCTCCAAATAAAGTTTACTTGATTCTAAATTTATTTAATTTTATATGGGTTTAAGTCACATTTTAATTTAATTAGTTAATATTTAAAGTTTTTTATATATATAGTTTATTATATCGATTTTTATCGAATTAACCGTAGTTAACTGACTTATTTAGGCAATTAATTAGTTAAACTTAAAGAATTAATTTTATATTACGTATTTGGTACGTATTATTAAGCAATTTATTAATTAATTAATTAATTCCTAATTTTTCGTCCCTTAATTCCAAGTAAGATTTTAATTCAAGATTATTTTTATCAATTCCAATTTCTTCCAAAACTGAAAATAATTTTCCAAGTGCTTCATCTTTTTGCTCAAAACTTTCCACAGTAATCTCCAATTCTAAATATTGTCCGACATTATCAACTTTATCTATGGAAGCTTCTATATATTCATCTTCTGTCGCACCAATTACTTTTCTAAGCAATTTTCTAACTTTACGAACTGGTTCTACGCTTTTAAACCCTAAACTTTTAAAAATGTTGTCCATCGTATCGATATCTTCAACCGCAGTTTCGTGCTCTACACGTGTTTTTGAAATCTTATCTAATTTTTTACCTTTATATGTCACGTAGGTATTTTCATTAATTACTGATAAATCCTCGTTTAAATTAGCAGAACGTCTAATTCTAAGAGCTTCATCAGTTTCTCTAAAATCTCTATCTATTCCATTATAATAAACGTCTATTTGTTCCTTAATACCTGATTTTTTGAATCCTATATCCTTTAAATCAGCTATTATCTTTTCAATATCTTTGTTTTCAAGAGAAACTTTTATTTCTACCTCAATCATACTAGCGACACCTTTATAACTTTATCTTTTAATATTTTCTTCAAATCATCAAAATCTAGATTTTCGAGACTTAACCAAACTACGACTCTTTCATCTTCCTTCTCCAAGGTAGTAGCTAAGATATTGCCACCTTTTCCAGAAATTGTTGACGTAATTTCTGCCAATAATCCGATTTTGTCATTTGCAACAATTCTAACCTTTATACTTATTAGATTTATATGTTTTTTCTTCAATAAGTATTTTCCTTCATTTGTAAGGCAAATACCTCCAAATTTACCCTTACGTGTTTCTACAAGTCCTAAATCCCTTAATACTCGAATATGCCGGTCAATATTTTTAGGGTGGGTTTCTAATTTTTCCGCTACTTCTTTTGTAGTACATATACCTTCGATAGCTTCCATGATTTCAAGAGTTTTCCCAGTAACTTCCATGATTTCCCTTTGATAACGATTAACGTATAGTTATATATTTTATATCAGCTTATATCGTTCTTTATTCTTTTATTCTTTTATATCTTTTATATCTTTTATACCATTTGTTATATTATTTAATTCGTTCTTAGAATTTTTAAACTTTTCTGATTCATTAAAGCCAGTTAACTCTTTTAAACCCTGCTGAACAATCTGAAAATCAATATATTCACCATCTTTATGGAATCTATGTTTTTCAAGTGTTAATCTTCTAAAATTTTTAAACTTTTCCAATTTTAGTATTGATTTACTCCAGTATGCTAATAATTTGCCCCCTGTAGGTTCAAAACTATCATCAAACGAATTTTTAACTTTAGAATTTCTAAAATTGTGATTTTTTCCTTCATTTTCACTAGAATCTTTATTATTGTAATCCGTATCTGAAATTTTATAATTTACGCTATCTTTCGCTTGGTTAGTTAAAAGTACGGCAGTATCGTTTTTTTTAGCAATTTTATTTAATATATGTATTTGTTTAGCCAAATTACGGTTTAATTCGGTATTATGGAATACATTGTTTGATAGCTCTAGCCTATATAATGATGAAATTCCGTCAACAATTATCAAACCGATATTTTCAACCGATTCTAGACTTTCAATAATGTTACACTGTTCTTCAAAAGTGTAAGGTTCGCAAAGTAGTGTATTTTTGAAAATACCGTCACTATCTTGAGGGCATATCTGTTTAACTCTTTCTGTGGATAAACTACCTTCTGTATCCATGTATATTACTTTTTGATTATTTTTAGCATATTTTATCATAGCAATAATACATATGTTGGTTTTACCACTTCCTGGAGGTCCATAAATTTGCGTTATGGTTTTTTTCTCGATTTCGCCCTTAATTATTCCTTTTAGCATATATAATCACTATCAATCATCATCTTTAAATTATTTTTAAATTATTTTTAACTTATTAGCATGTATTTTAATTTCTAAATTCAAGCCTTAAAAATTATAAAAACTATTTGTAAAATCTAATATATAATATATTCTAAAATAATTATATTCTAAAATAAAGTATGTTTAATTTTAATATTGTACTTAATTGAGGATGCTATTTATTCAATTCTATAGATATCAACGGGCACATTGACAAACTTTTTCTTATGGAATTCGTAAATAGCCGGAATTCTGAAATAAGCCTGAAATATATGGGTTATATTCCTTTCGTTATCCGCAACGTACTTTTTTATAAATTCTCGAGACGGAGTATTGTGTATCGTATAAACTACGTCTCCAACTTCCAAAGCTTTTTCAAGGAAAGCTCTATCGGCGAATTTATTAGTCGTTTGAGCCCCAAAGGGTGGATTTTGAATAACAATAATTTTTTCATCACCTTTGAGGTGCACCATATTTTCAATTTCAAAAGTTTCAAATATTTTTTCTTTTGAAAATTCTTTTATATCTATTGTTTCAAATTTACAGAGTTCATTTATGTCATTAACTCCATTTTCATCCTTGTTTTTATCTAAATTTTCGATTACGTATTTTAAATTAAATTTTTCTAATATTTCCATAATATTTCCTAAATTATATTTTGCAGTTTCAACCGATTCTTTGTCAATATCTATTCCATAGGCACTTTTGGCGCCAAGTAATAGCGAACCGATTGAAAATCGCCCAGTTCCGCAACCCAATTCAACCACGATATTGTTTTTTATATCGTCTCTAGCAAACATTAATAATTCACTTGCAAGATTCCCCTCTGTAGAATATTGTTCTAATTCTACTTTTGGATTAGGGTGAGCTTTTAAATTATCCAATACCATTTCAAGATGTTTCTTTTTTATCAAAATTCCACCAATTGAGATTATACTCTTATAAACTTTATCAATAAATTTTAAATTGTATATACTACTGTAGATTAAAATAGATTTTATTACTATTTAATTTATTGTTTTAATATTATTTTATAAAATAGTTGTTTTAAATTTTAAATGAATTGTAAAAATAAAACTAAAATAAAAAAAGAGAAATATTATTTTATAATTTATTCCACTAGCACTGGCTTACCATCCACCCGAAACTTTTAAAAAAGTTTCATCAAAAGGTTATTCCACTAGCACTGGCTTACCATCCACCCATTTAACTAAAATAGGTTCATCAGGCAATTCCGTAAGTGTTTTAAAGTATTCAACTGCAGCTTGTGTTCCATATCTATCGGAACCTGCAATATATACTATATAATGCGTTTGAACAATACCGCCTGCTTCTTCTTGTATCCTAAGAACTTGAATAACTCCCGTATTTTCTCCAGGGTAGTCATTAGTAACAGGTTTTTCAAACATATGGTTGTATTTATTAGCAAATGCGTTTGAAACCGGCCCTCCGATAATAACCGCATCTTCATTTAATGACATATCGTCTTCAGAACCGATTACATTATCTTTTAACTGTTTTCTTGCTAAATCTGCATCTAATGGGTCATCAGCAATTACATTTGATAATGTAACTCTATCCCTAATGTTTTGTGAGCCGAATCCTTCCCTAGTACCTTGTTTTTCTTGTTCTTTAACAATTGTTCCTTTTCCACTTCCACCATTTGGTGTTGGTTCTGGTTCAGGTGTTGGTTCTGGTCTAACTTTACCCATATAGTATTCTGGCTCATCTGCTAATGCAAAGATGTCAACTATTACGGGGTTTGCGTATGATGGAAGATTTTCAACTGTAGGGTAATATAATTCTTTAATAACGTAATTACTAGGAGCTTCTTTTAGCGGGTATGGGTCATATCCATCCCACTCATTAGATAACATAACACCGTTTAAAACTCCATCATTATCTGTATCTTTTAAGTCAAGAGCAGGTATATAGTAATTTCCAAGTCTGTAGGTGTGTTCCTTTCCCTTATATTCATAAACAGCTTTTGGAGAACATAATGGGTCAGAATTTACTCTAGATGATTGATTAGGTCCAAAAGTATTCAAATAAGTATAGAGTTCTGGACTACCCCTTACTATAATTACATGGGTATTATTCCAAAATTCACAGTTATGTATTGAAACTCTTTTAGCTTCCTCCATATAGATTCCTGATGAGAAATTTGATATATTTAAATTTTTAATTTCAATATCTCCATATATTTTATCAGTCATCCAATCGTAATTTATAAGTATTCCTATATTATCATGATTGTTATGACCTATTAATTTAAAATTATTTCCATTAATTGTAACATTACTCGCATTTATTAATATACCATATTTATATTCCGAAATAATTAAGTCTTCTTCAAGAGTATATGTCCCTGATTCATTTATTACCCAATCATATTCTATTGAATATCCATTACAAGTCCCTACTACAAAGAGTAAAAGGGATAATAGTAGTATATTTAAAGTTGAATTTTTCAATATTTCACCCCTTTTAATGTACAGTCATTGATATATCGCCATATGGTTTTACATATATTCCGTTTTCTTCTTCGCCTAAATCTTCACCATAGTAATTTCCAAGTCTTCCAGTGTATGTTTTACCATTATATGAGTAAGTCATAACTGGAGAATGTATATAATTAGTACTTACTGTCCCTGGGGCAATATGTTGCCAATTATTTTCAAATTTATTTAAATAGATATACAAACCAATACAATCTGATTCTAATCCATGTTCACAGTGACTAATATTATTTTGGAATACGGTAGTGTTATTTAAATCCCCTGTATAAATACCGATTCCCACCTTGTTACAGTGACTAATATTATTTTGGAATACGGTAGTGTTATTTAAATCCCCTGTACAAATAATGATTCCCGTATGGCTACAGTTTTCAATGTTATTATTGCTAAATTCACTGTCCAATAATAATTCACAGTCTACTGAAATAGCTATTCCTAAGTCACATTCCTCGGGTTCATCGTATATTATATCATTAAATGTATTGTTAGTTATTAAATTTTGAGAGTTATTATCTCCTTCCATACATATTCCATATTCCATGCAGTTTTCAAATTTATTATTTTCTACAGTACAGTTTTCAAATAATTTATAGTGTTGATATTCTATTCCACTGTCTTCTATCCCTTTAAACAAATTGCTTCTATAGGTATTATTTATATAATAATCCCCAGAACCTGCGTTATAAATTCCATACTGTCCATTTAAAAACACACAGTTTTCAAATACGGTGTTATTTCCAGAATCAACGTGCCTAATTCCGGTACCTGTATCATTGAAAGTACAATTTGTAACTAATGAATCGTTTACATTCTGAAGTTCTATTCCATACATACATTTATTAAATTCACAATTTTCCAATGTAATTTTGTTTGAATTTGCTATATCAAATGTGTATGCACATCTTTCAAATACGCAGTTTTCAAAAATTAATTCTTCGCTATTGTATAAGTCTACGCAGTACATTACAATATTGTTAAATGTATTATTTCGATATGTATTATTAAATGAAATTCCAGACATAGTGTTATCTCTTATGCCCGACCCGCAGGTTTCAAATATGCAGTTTTCAATAATGGTATTATTAATTTTACCTATCTGATATATTCCAGCAAATGTTGTATTTAGGTAACAGCCATCAATTGTTATATCACTACTACCTATTAGGAAAAGACCATTGGTACAATTGATTATTTCACAATTTTTAATAGTCAAATTTTTTGAATAAAAATTGGCAAATGCATCAGTACAGTTTTCAAATCTAACATTTTCTAAAGTTAAATTATCAATATAATACAATTCATTAACCTGTGTAAAATTATTAATTATAATATTTTTGATAGTAACATTTGTAAAATCATAGTCTGCATCTAAGCTAACAAAAGCCTTTGCAGTCTCATTTGTAGCAGTTATTGTATTATTTTGTCCATCAATTACTAAATTACTTGAATTTATTAATCCAAAAATTTCATAGGCCCCTAATTCATAACTTTCAGTAAGTACTGTATCGTTTGTTTCATTATATACGTGTATATAAGTATGGCCTACTGCACTACACGTATTTATACAAAATATCAACGATAAAAATAATATCAAATATAAAAGATATTTTGAATCTTTTTTCATTATTTAACCCCTTATTTTTATTATATTATTATTCCTTTTATTATTCCTTTTATTATTCCTTTTATTATTTTTATTTTATATATTAAAAATTTATTAATTAGAATGTTATAATTTATGATATTACCTTTCATCTTATTTATTCTATTTTATTTAATTTTCCTTAATCATTATCCATTAAAGGTCAGTTTCATGTATAACACATTTTGGGGTATTATATACACCACAAGTGTGTTTTCCACAACCTTTTCCATAATAATTTCCAAGTCTGCCAGTATATGCTTTATTGCCGTAAGTATAATTGATTATAGGTGAATTCATGTAATTACCTTTTAAGAAATTACCGTCTACAATATTTTTATTTTTGCAGAAATTATTTAAGTAAACCCAATTATCTTGAGATGTACCTTCTGCAGACAATGCGTACATTGAATTATTTACAAATCTGTTGTTTACAATTGTAATGTTTTTAAAGTGTGTATCTGGCTCACCACTAATTATATCATTATATACTCCACGTTCTCCATGGCTAAACGAATTATTTTCAATCTTTGCATCTTCCATACACGCTAGCTGTGCATTTAGGGTATTGCGACATAATTTAGAATTTTTTATAGTAACATTTTCCGTAATGATTAATAAAAGACCAACCTGGGAATTTTTAACGTCATATTTATTAAATACCATGTCACTAGTTCTAAGGATATACGTTCCACAGCTGTTATTCATTACAGTACAATTTTCGAGTTTTACGTCTTCACAGTATGCAGTATAGACTCCAGCACCACTATTTTCAATCAATACATTTTTTAGGACGATATCTTCAACCAGTATAAATGCGAAAGCTTGATTGAAATCTTTATTACAATAACAATTTTCATAATATGCTGAATCCGTAGTTGAACCTACAAATCCGTAACTAGTACTGCCTGTGACATTGCAGTTTATAAACGTCATGTTTTCAGCACCTTGGAATAAAAAACCGGTGTTACAGTCTATGGTACTACAATTAATAAATGTTATATTATATATACCATATCGGATAGCAGAACCAGCGTTATTCTCCACAACGTGATAGTTTTGAACTGTAATATTATGTACAGGTCGTAAATTAGTAATTCCTGCATTTGCAATGGTTGAATTAGAACGATTACTTGTAAGTATATGCCCCATTCCCTCAATAAGTACATCACTCGTATTCAAGCAAATACCCGGATATATGTCAATATCTTCGGTTATGTAGTATTTTCCACATGAGTTAATTACATAAGGATAATTTTTATTTTTACTAAAGTTTTCCTTTGATAGATAGTATTTCGGAATGTTCGTAGTTTTATTATCATCCACAATCCGAGATTTAGTTTGAACTTCTGGAACACTTCGCAATACTCGATAATCTTCATCAATATTTTGAACTTTACACCTATACGATATATTTTCCACATGATGTATTGCAGCACTTTTTTCAAAAGTTGTGGCATCTAATGAATCCAATACTTTATTATTCAATGAGCTAACATCGTCAAGATTGTCAATACAAACATATTCACTGGATAAAAAGCAATTATCTTCGTTTTGTATAGTGTCAGCAATTGCGAAATTGGAAAATAACATCAATGCCGTACAAAATATTAAAAATATTAAAAATATATCCCCTTTCAGATTATACAACTGTACCATTTTTCACCCCTTTTTTTAATAATGTAGCATTCTAAATCAGTTGGGTAACTAACTTTTACACCCACCCTCCATTTCTTATTTTAATTGTGATATATATGTAAAAATTTATTTTACAAAATATATATACGTATATATTCTTTTCAAATCATAACTAAATATGGTAAAATAACACATAAACTATATATACTATAGAAGTATGTTAATAATTATAAAATAGAATTAATTAATCTAAAAATAAACAATAAGGTGACTAAAAATGAACGAACTTGCAAATAATTGCAATAGCAAGTGTATGCTACCGGATAATAAGGTTAGCAATAGTAGTTTAGCTAACAGCATGGACAAATTGGTGAATAATATAACAGATAGTATTGTTAATGTTAAATCAAATGTTGGTATTTTTAGTTATTTTAGTTATTTTAGCTTCCAGTGGTATTAAGTTAGGTATCTCTGTGTATATTTATTAGTAGCGTATTACGTGAAATTGTTATAATTGATGTATTTATTAATTTAAGATTATACTCCGTTTATAGTATACAAACCTATAATTAAGGATAATGTAGATAATCGTATCTCTATGTACTCCATCTATATTTCATCTAGGTATTTCTAGGTATTCTATGATTTATACTTGTAACTAGGATGTAGGATTTATTTTTAATAATTGAGTCAATTTTGCGGTAAATCGTCTAATAAAATAATAAGATGTAATCTATTAAGATTTTATGTAGTTATTTATAAATTTTTATTGAATTTTACGTTATAATTCAAAATATGGAATATTTGAATATAATTATATTTAAATATAAAGTTATAACATCATATATAATATAGTACTCAAATACTTGATAAAAACTTAAAAAATAGATTATTATAGATTTAAATAAATGGGGTATTATGATAAATGCTTTAATTCATTATCAATAAAATATATGCCTAATTCATAAAAATTAAAACCAAATACTTTAAATTATATGACAAACAAAATAATAATGATAATAATGGTGAAATTATGGAAAGATTCGGAAACCTTAAAAATGTAGGAAAATTAATCAGATTAGAAAGAATATTCAATAGGAAAAGCGAAAGAACGGTTATAATACCTTTAGACCACGGTGTTTCATCCGGTCCTTTAGATGGTATTAAAGATATGCCAAAAACTGTGGATAAAGTAGCAGAAGGGGGGGCAAATGCCGTATTGGAGCATAAAGGTATTGTACGATACGGTCATCGCGGATACGGGAAAGATATTGGTTTAATAGTTCATTTATCGGCCGGTACATCCCTTTCACCCGACCCAAATAAAAAAGTGATAGTTACATCTGTCGAGGAAGCCATTAGAATCGGTGCAGATGCTGTCTCCGTCCACGTTAACGTAGGTGCGGAAACTGATGACCAGATGTACAAAGATTTGGGAAGAATCGCTGAAACTTGCGAATACTGGGGAATGCCTTTAATAGCAATGATGTACCCTAGGGGTAAGAAGGTAGTTGATGAAAGAGACCCAGAATACGTGGCACACGCTGCAAGATTGGGGGCTGAGTTAGGTGCCGATATCATTAAAACAAACTATACCGGAGATATTAATTCTTTCAGAGAGGTTGTACGTGGTTGTCCAGTACCTATTGTAATAGCAGGTGGCCCTAAGACTAACACTGATGAAGAATTCTTGCAAATGGTTAAAGATGCCATAAGTGCAGGCGCAATTGGCGTGGCTTCTGGTAGGAACGTTTTCCAGCATAGGGATGTTACAGGTATTACAAAAGCAATATGTAAGATAGTTCACGACAACACGAGTGTCGAAGAAGCTTTAAAAGAAATAAAACCTGAAATACAAGAATAATAAATAGGGTAAAAATAAAAATAAAAATAAAAATATCAAATTTCAATTTTTTTAACTTTTCTTTAACTTTTTTTAATTAAGACTTTACCATAATTGCCTAAATTTTATATAACTTAGTGTTTATAGAATATATTGAAAACTAAACCAAATATATCAATTAGGCATATTATAAATTATAAATTATAAATTATAGATATTAAATTATTAAGAATATTAAGAATATTAAGAATATTAAGAATATTAAATTATCAATAGTAATGGATTAAAACACTAATATCGGTGATAGTATTAAACCAGTTGTTATAATTAATTTCAAGACCTATTTGGAAAGTATAGGGGACAAAGGATTGCAAATAGCCAAATATGCTGAAAAAGTCAGTGAAGAAAGTGGAATAGAAATTTCAGTAGCACCTCAATTCACAGATTTAAGAACGATTGTGGAAAAAACAAATATAAAAGTTTATTCTCAGCACATGGATGCGATAAAACCAGGTAGTAATACCGGTAAGATATTGCCAGAAGCCGTAAGAAGTACGGGAGCAGTCGGAACGCTCATAAATCACTCTGAAAGACGCTTATTATTGTCAGATATTGAAGAACTCATAACTAAATCAAAAGAGTTAAAACTCGAAAGTGTCGTCTGTACAAATAATATCGGCGTTTCAAAGGCAGTTTCTGCATTAGCTCCTAATTATGTAGCAGTTGAACCTCCTGAATTAATAGGTTCAGGTACTCCAGTTTCAAAAGCTAACCCTCAAATTGTGGAAGGAACAGTTAGTGCGGTACATGATATCAACAAAAATGTAAAGGTGCTATGTGGTGCAGGCATCTCAAAAGGAGAAGACGTAAAATCAGCTTTAGAACTAGGTGCAGAAGGAGTATTACTTGCTTCAGGTGTCGTAAAAGCAAAAGACGTTGAAAAATCAATTAGGGATTTAATAAGCGAATTATAATTTTTAAATTCATTTTTCATTCATTTTTCAGTTATATTTGATTTAGTTTTTTTATTATTTATTATCAATTTTCCCAATTTTCAGTTTAATTTATATATTTGTTTTTTATATACATTCATATAAATTTAAAAATATTAACTCAAATCATCGATATTTTAATATATCAGATAGTTAATATTCATATTTTCATTATATTATCTTAAATTATCATTTCTATTAAATTATCATTTATCTTAAATTATTAATTGAAATTATTATTAATCAATACTAAATAAACAACAAAACTAAAGAAAATTAAAGTTTTAAATCGATTTTGTGATAAAATGTGCGGAATATTTGGTATATACTCACCAACTAAAAATAATATCGTTAAAAAAGTCTACTACGGATTATATGCTTTACAGCACCGAGGGCAAGAAGGTGCAGGGATTGCAGTCGGAAACGGCAAAAATATAGGTAGTTATAAAGGTGTTGGGTTAGTTCCTGAAGTTTTTACAAACAAAGAACTTCAAAATCTTTATGGTCATATAGGTATAGGACATGTTAGATACTCTACAACCGGTGGAAATAACATCGATAATTGCCAACCTTTCGTAGTAAATAGCTCTTTTGGAAATTTTGCAATATCTCACAATGGTGATATTGTAAATTCGGCATTATTAAGGAAAGAATTAGAGAAAAACGGACATATATTCATATCTACAACTGATTCAGAAGTTATTGCACAATTATTGGTTAGAGAATTGTTAAAAACTGACGATATTGTCCAAGCTATGAAAAACGTTTCTGAAAAGTTAAACGGGGCATACTCTATGCTTATTGTCTACAACGATATGATGATAGCAGTAAGAGACCCAAAAGGCTTTAAACCATTATGTATGGGAATGAAAAACGGTGAAATATACTTCAGTTCAGAAAGCTGTGCTTTAGATATCGTAGATGTACCCCTCGAAAGAGATATTAAAGCTGGTGAAATGATTGTTGTAAAAGGAAACAGTGTAGAGTCATATGATTTGCCAAACAAAAGTGAAAAAGCTTCAACCTGTATGTTCGAATACGTTTATTTCGCAAGACCTGATTCAACTATCGATGGAATCAGCGTTCACGAAGTAAGGAGAAACATCGGAAAAATCCTTGCAAAAGAAAATAAAACCGATGCAGATGTAGTTTCCCCAGTCCCTGACTCTGGCATTCTTTTTTCACAAGGATACACCGAAGAAGCAGGCATTCCTTACAAGGAAGTTTTAATCAAAAACAGATACATAGGAAGAACTTTCATCTTACCTACTCAGGAAGAAAGAGATTTAGCCGTTAGATTAAAATTAAACCCTGTAAAAGACATGATAAAGGATAAAAAGATAATTTTAATTGACGATAGTATTGTAAGAGGTACAACATCTAAAAAAATCGTTACAATGGTTAAAAAAACCGGTGCTAAAGAAATACACTTTAAAATAGGTTCCCCTAAAATCGTATCGCCTTGTTTCTATGGTATTGACATGGCAAGAAAAGATGAATTAATCGCAAGTACTAGAACTGACAAAGAAATTGCAGAGTCAATACACGCCGATTCAGTTCAGTATTTAAGTATCGAAGGTCTATTAGAAGCCATCGGTAGGAAAGATTTATGTTTGGCTTGTTTAAACGGTGAATACCCTACTGACGTATCTTGTAAATTATGTAAAAATAATAAAAATAACTAATAAAAATAAAAGAATTAAAATTAACTTAATGAATTAAATAATAAACTAAAAAAGAATAATTAATATTTAAATATTACTTATTCAACATCTCTTTTAATTTTTTCAACAACCCTTATGTTAAAAATGTTTGTATCAGGATATTGACCATTTTCATCTTTTTCTACAGCTTTAACCATATCCCAAACGGTTAAAAGAGCAACGCTAACTCCTGTAAGTGCTTCCATTTCAATGCCTGTTTTATATGTGCTTTTTACATTACAAACGGCTTCAACAGTGTTTTCTTTTTCATTAATGTCAAATCTAACTTTTACTGATGTAATAGGTACTGGGTGGCACATTGGAATCATATTTGACGTATTTTTGACTGCCATCGTCCCTGCAACCTGAGCAGTTGTTAAAACGTCTCCTTTTGCAATTTCATTCTTTACAATTGCTTTAATAGTAGAAGATTTTAATTTTATGAGTCCTTTAGCAGTACATTCTCTATATACGTCATTTTTTTTAGAAATATCCACAATTTTTACGCCATTTTCATCAACATGTGTGAGTTGTTCCATAAGTTCACCATTGTAATTTTTAATTTTAAATACTACTTTAATTTGATAAATGGGGATATATTATAATAAATTTTTTAATTAAATTTATTAAATAACCTTATCAAGTAATTTAACTATATTCATAACAGGTATATCAGAAACTTTGCTAAGACAATCTGCAATATGGTAATTACAGAAAGGACAGACGGTTATTACATAATCCGCTTTAGTTTCGAGTATCATTTCTGTTTTTTTCTCGCCGATTTTGTAGGCTACTTCAGGTTTTCCACTTCTAACACCGCCACCTGCACCACAGCATTGGTCGGGAATTTCCATTTCTATGAATTCTAATTCGGGAATACTATCTAATATGATACGTGGTTGCTCAAATATGTCTTGACCTCTTTTTAAATGGCAAGGGTCGTGATATGTAACTTTTAAATTACAAGGTTTATATTTTAATAGACCTTTTTCAACTAATAACTCTGTAATATCTTTTACTACGAATTGTTTCTCGTTGTAATCGTTTTTTAACGTACTACCGCAACCTGCACATAGTGTAACGATACTATCAAGTGATTTATCAGTAAATAACTTATCAAATATTGCGAGATTGATTTCTTTTAGCTCTTTTGCTACATCGGTTTGACCAGTCCTTATAAGTGGCGAACCACAGCAAACTTGATTAATCGGAATTATTACTGATATACCGTGGGCATTTAGCACCCTTATGCCAGACATTCCCAATTCTTGAAGTCTATAATCCATTAAACAGCCAGTAAATAACGCAACCGTAGCCTTTGGGTTTTTAGCCACATATTCAACACTTTTATTAATATTATCCTTATTTTCAATAACAATTTTTTCAGTGAATTCGTTATTAAATTTTTCAGGATTTGCGATTACATCTTCGAGAAATCCAATTTTTGGAGCTTCGGGTTTTGTAACTGTTCTTTTAGCCGGATTTTCAGTGATATTTTTCCTAACATCGAGGTGATTTTCCACATATTGACCTTTTTTGAATGAAAGTTCCCTTAATTTCTCAACGGCATTATGCACTGTATCAATATTGTTGGGACATACTTTTATACATCTTCCGCAGGTCGTGCAGTTGTATAAATTCTTTTCAAAAGCTTCTTTTACTCTATCTTTATTATCTCGGGCATCTCGGGCATATCTTGCCAATAAACGCATAAATGTAGGCCCCATATAATCAGAATACATTCGAGCAGGGCAAGTGGACATACAACTCATGCAGTCAATACAGTTTCTAACGCTCCCTATATCCGAAATACTTTTAAATAATTCATCATCGCTAAGAATTTTTAAAGTATCTTTTTTATTTTTATTTTTATTTTTATCTTTTTCTTTTTCTTTTTCTTTTTCTTCAACTTCAGAAGTTTCATGAATCCAATTTTCAAATTCTTTCTGAGCTTTGTAGTATTCTTCTCTATTTACAACCAAATCTTCAATTAAATCAAAATTTCTAAGCGGTTCTATTTTCATATCTTCTTTAACTTTAGTTTTACAAGCTAATTTTGGTAAACCGTCAACTGTAACCGCACAGCTACCGCACTGTCCCGCTTTACAAGATGAACGATATTTTATCTCGTAACCACTGTTATTTAAGTATTCTAGAGCCTCAATAATGGTTAAATCACTTGGCACCATGTATTTTTTAAATATTTTATTTCGCATAATATATATTGGAATCAATAAATCGTCAGTATTTTTCATAATTTCACACATAAATACGTTTTAAATAATAATTATCTTGATTATATATAAACTATCTTAACTATTTTAAAGTATGCCAAATTTAAACAGATGATATTTTAACTTATTGCAAAAACATTATACAAAAACTTTATATATAACTTCAATACTATATTGTAATGTAAAAGATACTTTACATAATTATAAGTATTTTTTACATTTTGTAAATAAATTACTACAAAATGGAATATTAAATTTACACAAAATACGACATTAATTTAAAAAGTTTTAATTAATCAATTAATTTAAACAATATAAATTTTAATTTTGAATATACAAATTATAAGACCTAAATTGGTGATATTATGAATTATGAATCATATAAGAAGTACAGATTACTTGTTATGGCTTATGTAGCACTGTTAACAATGTATGGTGTAACAATAAAAGAAGTTATAGTAGTATTTGGAGCAGTATTATCTGGAATGCTATTCATGTTCTTATTAAGGAGAAATTTAGATAAAGAAGAAGTTATAGTAGATGAATTAGTTTTAAAAGTAAGCGAAAAAGCAGCAAACGCCTCATTAGGTTTATGTACTGTAGCCTTTGCAGTAGTTGGTTTAATATTGATGAATATTGTATCCATACTCAGCGTTATTGACGGAGCACCTGTTTATGCACAACCTTGGGAAGGTCATGTAACTACGGGGATAGCACTTTCTTGGTCAGCTATGGCTTTATTACTTTCCTTTGTCGGATTCAAATATTATTTTGGTAAAAAATACGGTTTAATCGGTCGCTCAAGGCGAGACAATTAATAGAGTATTTATAAGAGACATTTAAAAGATAAAAGATAAAAGATTGTGATAATATGGACAATAAAATAAAAGTTTTTCGAGCGATGAATGATTTAACGCAAGATGAACTAGCCAAAAAAATAGGGGTTACTAGACAGACTATTTCTGCCATAGAAAAGGGTAAATACGACCCTTCTTTGATTATTGCGTTTAAATTATCGAAATTATTTAACGTATCGATTGAAGAAATTTTTACATACAAAGAATAAATAATGCCAAATATGGGGTTAAATTTAAAAATAAACTTAAAAATAAACTTAATAAAATAGTAATTAAAATTTACAAAAGGGTATTATAAATTTAATCTATACCCATTCTGAATAAATAAGTTGTAGTAGTCGGTAATTTTTTCCTAACGACTCTTAATTCTGGTTTATAGATATATAACAGGTTATTTTCTTCAAATTTATTAATTTCTTTATTTAATATTTTAGAAATTACATTTACTTCCTCTGTTCCTTCTATTTTAATAGTACCTTCGTTTAAATTAGAATCAACCTGTAAAACGATTGGTATTTTCAAATCTTTTGAAGCAATATCTTTTAAATAGTCTAACTCTCTCTGTTTTATCCTATGTCTTTCTCCATTTACCATAACTACCGGTTTATCTTCGTTTAAAAGTTCCCCTAAAGTTTTTTTGGTAAATGAACTTGTTTTTATCCCGCTAATAAGTCCATAAATGTGTTTATTAGATAATGAGCTGTTATTTAATGTTTTCCCCAATTCATTATTTTTATTGATATTTATATTAATAAAATTACTGGTATTATTAGCAATATTATTTGTTTTTCTGTCCATTGTTTCACCAATTAACTAAAATATCGTGTTCTGTTCCTTTTTTAACAATGTTTATTTAATATATTCTATTCTATCTTTTAAATAATTTAATAAACAGTAATTTAAATTAATTTAAATTAAATTAACTTAATTTAAATTATTTTATTTTATTTTTAATGCTCGCTGTAATAATTAGCTCCTATTACGCCCAATATTACCGCAGAAACCCCTATAATTTGATATAATGCAACTGTCTCATTCATAAAGATAATTGCCGAAATTATCGATACTACAACTGATAATTTTGAAATAATTGAATATTCTGCAGCTTTTATCTTACTTAGGCTATAATTAACTAAGAATGATGTAATAACTGATACTACAATACCTAAATATAATATAGAAGATATGAAATTGGAATTTAATAGTTCAGGGCCTATTACATATAATTTAGTGAAGATATTTGGAACGCCATAAAACGCCGAAATTCCAATATTTAACGCCGTAAAAACAATTGCACCTATTAACATCATACCATAAGTAATTGTTATCGGGTCAAGGTTCTTAGAAAGCTTTCTACTAGATACGGCATACATTGAAGTTGCAAATATGGAAACTAATATAAATATAACGCCCAATATATTGGATTCATTCGCAGGATTGAAATAACCGCCTATACCCCGCATAATGTAGATATATATTATCCCAATGATTGAAAGTGACATAAAAATTGCTTGTTTTAAATTTATAGTTTCTTTTAAAATTAATATCCCAAAAATGGTGGTTACAACAGGTGCTATCGAATACAATATGCCGACTTGCGCAACGCCCAAATAGTTAATTCCAAAAACTTGAAAGCCAAAAAATAACACTGGTTGAAATATCCCCAAAGCCAACATTTCTTTTTTAAATTCAAATAATTTCTTAAAATTAACCTTTTTTACACCTAATTTTAGTATTAATGTTAGAAAAGTAAACGCAATAATGAATTTAAGAGATAAAACTTCAAACGGCTCCACATATACTAAAGCATATTTTGTAAATAGAAATGTCAAACCGATTAATGTGGCGTTTAATGTAGCAGCGACATATGCTTTATTAACGTCCTTTTTAATCATTGTTTTTAGATTAACCACTATATCCCCGCCATAATTTTAATTTTTAAAAATTAATTTTGTTTACCATCAATTTTATTTTTATTATTTTAAGTATCTAATCTTCCCTAATTATGTAGTAAACCTGATATATTAAACTCAAAATCTTTTGTCCTTTACTGGTTAATATATAGTCTCCTCGGTCGTGGTTTTGAGATATTAATTTAGAGCATTGGAGTTTTCGCAAATGAAATAATAAATTTCCCCCACGTATTCCTGTAATATTCGATAATTCGGAATACGTTCTATCTGACGTTAAAAGCGAATTTAATATTATTAGCCTTCTTTCATTGGACAAAGGTTCAAATACCTCTATTACTTCCTTTTCAGATATTTCGCTAATTTTTATAGTATATTCATTTGTGATATATTTATTGTTGATATCTAGGTTATCATTTTTAAAATAGGTTTCATTATATCGAATATTTGTATCAGTAAATGTTTTAAATTCATTAGACTGATTTTCCAATGTAATTTCATTTTTTTCAAAATCTAATTCCGAAAAATTTTCAAAATCTAATTTGGGGTTATTTTTTATGCTAATATTGATATATTCAATTAAACATTTTTTTAATGCTTTTAATTCTTCCTTTATTGACTTTAATTCAGATAAATATTCATCATTATCTCGCACAATTCCACCGCACATGCCAATCCATTTTCATAATTTATATTATGTCGTAAATAAATATCTGTAGGTATCAATCTAATTATCAATCTAATTACACGTCTTTTTTTTAATCTATATATTATTATATTTATTGAATTTTTTGCTATATATTAATTACTAACTAATTTAGTTGGGATTATTTTAGAGTAATAATAATAATAATAATAATAATAACAAATAAAAAATAGTAAACGACAATAAACTAAATATAAAAATATAATCTAAAATAATAATTAAAAAGATTATATGTATTATAATCTTTTATGGAGTAAGTAAGCGAGTCCTATAACTGCTAAACCTACAAATCCTAAGTTTAAGAGCACTGAAACCCAGTAACCCATACTAACTGTGTAACCAACTATCAAGTAGCCGAAGAATGCACACATACCAATTAATGTTGTATATGGTAACTGTGTGTTAACGTGGTCAACGTGGTTTGTACCAGCACCTGCGGAACTCATAATTGTTGTATCTGAAATAGGGGACGAGTGGTCACCGTATATTGCACCACCCAATGTAGCTGCTACAAATGGAACAACTAATTCTATATTGCCTAAGCTTACCGCAATAGGAACTGCAATAGGTAATACTATACCAAAAGTACCCCATGAAGTACCTGTAGCAAATGCCATAAATCCTGAAATTGCAAATAATAATGCAGGTATTATTTCAACAGGTATTGAGCCTTGAATTACAGATGCAAGGAACACACCAGTATTTAAATCTCCTTTAATGATTGAACCTAATGTCCAAGCTAAAATTAATATACTTACAGCAGGCACCATTAATTTTGAGCCTTTTCCCCATAATTTAGCAATTTCGTTAACTGGAACAGCTTTTGTAGCGATGAAGTAAAGTGTAGTGAATAATAATGATACTAATCCACCCCAGAATAAACCCCATGAAGCATCAATACCTGTAATTGCGTCAAATAAACTTGCACCACCCAATATGCCTCCTGAAACAAGCATAGCGGACACGATTGAAACGATTAAAACCAATATTGGAACTACTAAGTAACTTACTTTTCCGTTTCCTAATGGTTCAATTTCTGATTCTGCTGAAGCTTTATCTGTATTACCGTGGAATAAATCTCCAGTTTCTTCTGCAACTTTCTCGTGGTCTTTCATAGGTCCAAAATCCCATTTTAATTTTGATATTATTACTAAAACCATGAATAAAGCAACTATTGCGTATGAATTGTAAGCAATCGCTGACATAAATACATCTGAAGGTGTCATATGTGCTAAAGCGTCACTACCTACACCTGCATCTTTTAAGTTACCTAAAACAGCAGCAAACCAACTTGAAACAGGCATAAGAATACATACTGGTGCAGCGGTTGAGTCAATAATGTAAGCCAATTTAGCTCTTGAAATGTTAAATTTGTCAGTAACTGGTTTCATAACTGTACCCACAGTTAAACAGTTAAAGTAATCATCAATGAACAACAATAAACCTAAAATTGATGTGGAAACGCATGCTCCCTCTTTTGATTTAATTTTCTGTGCTGCCCAATTTCCATAAGCGAGGGCTCCTCCTGCTCTTGTAATTAAAGCAATTAAAGCGCCCAACATAAATAAAAATAACAAAATTAACAAATTCCATAGGTTACCAGCTTCGGTAAATGAAGAAACGCCTGTAATTGACATAATTTCAAGACTACCTAAAAAGCTATCAATTAAGTGCATAGGTACGTTACCTAAGTTATTCATATTAAATATTAAAGAACCTGCCACAATACCTAAAAATAAGGATGTGTACACCCTCTTAGTTAAAAGTGCTAATCCAATCGCCACTATAGGCGGAACTAACGATAATAATCCAAAATCCATTGTTTACCTCCAATAAGTAATTTTAAAAACGTTTGTATACAAACTATATAAAACTTTTTAATTCATTACTGTGAATTAATGAATTTAGAGTTTAATTAAGCTTTTAATTTAAAATATAACCTCATATAGGATTATATATCTAATTATGTATCATATTATCATATATTCAATTATTATTAAATTTTGCAATTGTTTAAATTAATACATAACTAATTTTATTATATTCTATTTTTATAATTTTTGATTTAGAACAAGTCATTGTAAAAAGAAAAAAGAAAAGAAAAAAGTATATTTTATTTTATTAGTTTATTATTTTATTAGTTTATTATTTTGATTTATTAATTATTCTAATTCTACGTATTTTAATGATTTTTTAACAACTTCAGGGTTCATTTTACCAGCTGTTACTAATTTACCGGTTCTCATGTCGTTGATTGTAACAACTGCAGGAGCGAACATTCCTTTGTCGATTTTGTAGAAGTCGTATTCTGCTTCTTTAAATACTTCTAAGAATGGTTTTCCGTATGTTTCAGCTGAACATGAAGGTAACGCTTTACATAAAGCTTCTACGTCATCATTTTCATCGCTTTCAATGTAGTAGTATGTTCTACCGCCGTATAAAACCATATCGTTTGTAGCACCCATCATTTTCATGTCGTCTCCGATAATAGGAGCAACTGGAGCGATACCTGCTGCAAATTTAACTTTTCTTACGTCAAAGTGTAAAGCTTCTAACATTTTGTATGTACCATTTTCTACAACTCTACCGCTGATTTGGATAGCACCAACTATTGATGAGGTAGGAGCTACCAATAAGTATACTTTATCAACAGCTACGCCACATTTTTCAGCAACGAACTCAGCTACTTCTGCATTTGGTAATGTTGAAGCTTCTAAACATAAAATAGCAATATCTGCATCATCTTCATAGTCAATTTCTTCGTATGTAGCTTTTGGCATTTTTGCTAAAGCTCTCGCAGGTCCTGAACCCATAGCAAAGAATTTGCCAACTTTAATGCTCCATCCAGCTTTTTGAGCGCCTAATGTAGCGATTGCAGGTTGTGAGGTTTTAACTTTTACGCATGGTAATACTATACCATTTTCTAAGGTTCCAGCAATGCTAACACCAACGTGAGCAATTCCGCCTAAACAGATTTTTGTAAATAATTTACCAGCTTCAAAGCTACCGTCAACATTAACACCACAGTCTAAAACTGTAGCACCATTTTCTAATTTTAAAACATCGATTTTCATTTCTTCGGCATTTTCTATCATTTTTTCAACGATAGGTAATGATGCTTTGTTCACACTAATCATTTTTTCACCTTAGTCGATATTAGTTTTGTTTTATTGTTACATCGTTTTGTGTTACAATATCTATTTGATAATTTTGTAGTTTGTAGTATATGTCTATATTATATGTCTATTATATGTATTGTATTATAACGATTCTATTTAATTTAAATAATAAAGATTTTTTACGAAGAAATAATCTGTAAAGATTACTCCTTTAAAGTTTAATCTCTTTTAATTTTTATATGTTTTGATTTGATTTAAAAAAATTGTTTTAAAAACTTTGCTATATAAAATAAATACTAAATAATAGCTAAATAATAGATGAAAAATAGCTAAATAAAAAAATAAAAACTATAGTAATAAAAACTAAAAAATTAAATAAAACATATATTTGATAATAGATAATTTGATAACCAATAGCTTTATGGTTAAGCGTTTATAAATCGATATTTTGTTAAGTGGTATTAATTACAGGGTTTACTCAATTTCTTGACAAATAATAAAATATATATAATATAATGATGCGGATATATGTTTATAACTTCAATATGTATATCAAAATGTAGGCTATAAATTTTATATCAATAGATATAAAAATAATTAGCGTGTATGAATTTATTATGGTGAACTTATTTTAAAATAATGTTAAAATAATGTTTTAAAATAAAATGGAAATGTACTAAAAAAGTACAATAATGTACTAAAATATTTTAAAAATATTCAAAAATATTTCTAATAATTTAGACTTATTATTTCATAATTTTATAATAATCACTAGTTACTATCATACGTATATTTAAGATATGTAAAAATACATAATTTAAACATAACACGAGAGATGTGTGATAAAATGGTTTCAAAAGGAAGTAGAATAAAAGTAGACTACATCGGTAGATTTGAAGATGGAGGAATATTTGATACCTCTATAGAAGCAGTAGCAAAAGAAGAAGGTTTATACGACGAAAACAGACCTTACGAACCTTTAGAATTTGTAGTGGGCGAAGGACAAATGATACAAGGCTTTGAAGAAGCGGTATTAGACCTCAGCGTTGGTGAAGAAATCACAGTTACATTACCACCTGAAAAAGCTTACGGTCAAAGAAATGACGAATTAGTTGAGAAAATCCCAAGAAATTTGTTTGAAAATGCAGAATTTGAACCTGAAGAAGGTATGTGTATTATGTTGGGAGAAATGTACCCGCCAGCAATTATCGCAGAAGTTACTGATGAAGAAGTTGTTATTGATTTCAACCCTGAATTAGCAGGAGAAACATTAGTATTTACAATAAAATTATTAGAAGAAGTAGAATAAATAGAATAAGTAAATAAATGAATAAACAATTAAACAATATAAATTTCTAATAATTTTCGTAGTTATAATTTATTTAATTTAATTTAATTGTTTAATTGATTATCTTGTTTTTAAATATTTATTAAAAATTATCAAATTTATTAAAATTATTTAATTAATATTTATTTATGTTTATTAGCTTATTAAATTATTAAATTATTAACTTATTAAATTTATTAAAACTTATTATTTGGTTACAATACGGTGAAAAAATGGCTAAGAAAAAATCCGCAGAAACCCAGGACGATTTAAAATTAAAAGTAGCACAAGAAGCGTCAAAATTAGTGAAAGATGAAATGGTTATCGGTTTAGGTTCCGGTTCAACTTCAAACATGTTTATTAAAGAATTAGGTAAAAGAGTATTGGAAGAGGAATTGTACATTTACGGAGTACCTACATCCTTTGACGCTAAAATGTTAGCAAGTCAATGTGGAATACCATTAGTTTCACTCGACCAAGCAGGTCAAATCGACCTTGCAGTAGATGGTGCTGATGAAGTAGAAGAAGGGACTTTATCACTCATAAAAGGCGGTGGCGGTTGCCACACAATGGAAAAAGTTATCGATTATTGCGCTAAAGAATTTGTAGTTTTAGTTGACGAAAGTAAAGTAGTGCCTTCATTAGGTGAAAATACACCTGTACCTTTAGAAGTATTACCTTTCGCATATTCAACAGTTTTAAACACATTATTAGAAATGAACACTGCTCCTTCAATTAGAGTTTCAGGCGGTAAAATGGGTCCAGTTATTACTGACAATGGAAATATGATTATCGATGTATTTACAAAAATAGATGAAGCAGCTGTAAAGGAAAAAGAGTTAAACAACATCGTAGGAGTTGTAGAAAACGGTATTTTCTCAAAATGTGACAAAGTGCTCGTAGGTAACAGCTCTAAAAAAGTAAAAGTTTTAAAGAAGTAATTAACTAATTAACTAATTAACTAATTAACTAATTAACTAATTAACTAAATAGCTAAATAAATAAAATACAAATAACTTTTTTACTTTTACTTTATTATTTATTAGTTATTACTTATTATTTTATTTTTAAATTTGAATCTTAATTTGAATTTCCAACTTATTTTTTTATAATAAATCACTTATATTATTATATTGATTATATAGTTAGTTAATAATAATTATCCACAAATGTGGGTTAATCAATTATTTTAATTTGCGAAATTAATTTTAAATTTATCCAATAAGGTGATATTTTGAAAATAAAACCCTCATGCTCAATATGTATAAGTAGACAGATAGTTGATGCAATAAATGAAATAACGGATGACGACGAGAAGAAATTCGAATTAATAAAATCCACCATGCAGAAAATAACCGACGTTTATGGCGCTGATGCTGTCCCGGCGTGGATGGGTACTCATGTACATAGACATATAAAAGAAATCAGCAACTCTCAAGACCCTTATGAGAAATTAAAGAGAAATGCGAACATATATGCAAAGCAATATCTCACAAAAACCATTATCGATGAAGTAAACGAAGGAGATGAGTTAAAAAGATTACAAAATAAGGCAAAATTGGCAATTGCTGGAAATGTAATTGATTTTGGACCTTATGGGACTAAGGATAATATTGAACATAAGGTTGAACAAACTATCGAAGGAATTTTAGATATCGATTATTCAAAGGAACTTTTGGCAGATTTAAAACAAAGCGATGAAAACTCGAAAACAGGCACCGAAAATAAATCAAAAAGAAAAGAAAAGCTTAAAATAATATACATCTGTGACAATGCCGGTGAAATAGTATTTGATAGACCATTGGTTGAAGAATTAATGAATTATGCCAATGTTACGGTTGCAGTAAAAGGTAAGCCAATTTTGAACGATGCTACAATGGAAGATGCTATAGAAGCAGGTATTCCAGACATAACAAAAGTTATAACCAGCGGTACAGACGTAATCGGTACAAGATTTGAAGAATCTTCCGAAGAGTTTAGAAATGAATTTAAAAACGCTGATATCGTTATTTCAAAAGGTATGGGTAACTATGAGAGTTTAACCGAATATGAGTTATTAAAAAATGAAAATAGTGGTTCAAAACCTATATATTATATATTTAAAGCAAAATGTGAGCCTATTGCAGAATATAACAACGTAAACGTTGGCGCAAATGTATTATTAAAAAGTACAATCTTTTATAACTTTTAAAAGATTAATTTTAAACTTATTAATTTAAAAAAGAAAATTAAAAGAAGATATATAATTTAAAAGTATTTTTAAATTATTTTATTTTTTTATTTTAATATTATTATTATTATTATTATTCTTTATATTCTTTATATTCTTTTGTTTTATTTTAATCCCGAGATTATGGTTTTTTATGCCATTCAATTTTTTGATTATTGTCTCTATCCGTTATTATTAGTTTATAACCCCAATATTCACAAGAATATGGTACAAATGCTTTTAAAGAACAACTGCCCATTTCAATAAGCTGTCTATGATACTTTGTTTCCCAATATGGGGTTAATTCATACAATTTATATTGATATTCACGATGTGAAAAATCTGCCTCTTTGTACAAAGTTTCTTCAAATCCCAGCTTTTTCCCCATTTGATTTTCCAAAGCACCCTTACCTTCAGTTTCTAACCTATGTTTGAACCATTCAAAATTTTTGAGCCTATCTTCTTCAGTATCGAATATCCCTGACACATAATTGCCTATATAGTCAATATTGTATACGAATTTGTTTGTAAAAACAATTTCTTGATGGTTATAAGGGCTACCATCCCTATTGTCTATAGTTTTAGATTGACCAGGAATTAAAAAAGACTGCTCATCCGTAATCTGAATTTGCAGTGTTTTGTAATTTATCGAATTTCTTTCTATTTCTTTTCCATTTAACCACTCATTAATATAAAATTTATTTTCCGCCCTATTTCCATACTTATTCTTAACGGTGACGTACTCTGGCAACCACCCCGAATTCCCAACTGTAGCATCGGTGGATAATTTTATTTTGTAAATATCTCCAATATCTTTACCGTTATTCAATTCTAATTGTATTAAGGAATCTTGTTTAAATGGATTACTGTCCAAATATTCATTTAATATATATTGTTTGCTTACTCCCACGTCACCATACAGTCTTAAAAAAACATTTGAATCAGTACCTGCATATTCACGGTTTTGAGTCTTTATTTGGACGATATATTTTTTATATTCGTCTTCCGGCATATTTCCACCATTTTCAATTTATCTTTTTTAATTTTCCAATTAGTTTTTACATTTTAATTTTTAATTTTTAATTTTTAGTATGCTAAATTGGATTTAAATTGATAAATATGGTATATTAATTAGTAATTTGCGTATTTGCCGATAATTTCATATAATATTTCATATAGTAGAGGTGTGTAAAAAATATATTATAAATTATTATTTTATTTTTAAATTAGTTTTTAACCTTTATTTTTTATTTACCATAACGTTCTGGTTATTTTGAGCATCTATCCTAATTACCTTATAACCGCCAAATTCCTTTTGATATGGTACAAGTAGTTCAATAGAGCTATCCCCCATATTAACCATGTCCTTATAATAGTTTGTTATCCAATAGGGTGTTAATTCAATCATTTCCTTTGCAGGGATGGTCATAGCCACGCTTTCTTCAATCAATTCTTCGGTGCCTATTTTTTTCTCAATTTGATTTTCAACCGCTCCCGTAGCTTCTAATTTTACGCACATTTCAAAGTAATCTAAAAATGAACCCTTTATCTCAGTACCTGTCGAAATAGTCGAAGCTGTTTTTTCTAAAAAATCCATTTCAGTCGTAAACTTACTTAAAAATCTAAAGCTATAGTCTATAGGTTCGTTACCTTGCCTATTATCAAATATTTTAGTTTCACCCGCTACAGATATAGAATTTTGTTCAATCGGGTCAACTGACGCACTATTATAGTTTACAGCGTTTCTTTCAACTTCGTTACCATCAAGCCACTGGTTAACGAAGAATTTAGTTTCTTGCCTATCTGAACCATCATTTACAATTGTCATAAAATCAGGTAACCAGCCAGAACCTGCAAATCTACCGTCAGTAGATAATTTTATTTTATAAATATCCCCAATATCTTGTCCAACATCTAATTCAACATGGTCTGTTGCGTTTCTTTTAAAAGCATTTCCTTTAATGTATTTATTTAATCTGTAGGTTTCGCTAATCCCTCTTTCGCCATATAATTTTAAGAACACATTTGAATCAGTGCCTGCATATCTTCTATCTTCTGTTTTTATGTTTATTTTATATTTTACACCCATGTTCTCCCCTTTTTATTTTTGAGTTTATGGTTTTTTAACCATAGTTATTATTTTAAAATTAATTCTTTAAGTATATATTCATTGTGTTGGATATTCGAATATGTAATTACACTCATTCAACTAATTAACTGGCTAATTTGTAATTTACAGGGGGACGGGATTTATTTTTATAATATTCCATTGGATACTAAATATTATGAGGTATTATCAAAGATTACCAAATTATATATGGTATAGGTTTTTTATTACTCTTTTTATTACTCTTTTTATTAAGTTTCTTATAATCCATTATTATATTGTTATTTTTCGAATACACAATAATTATCTTGAAAATTTTCTATTAATGTCTAATCTTTATATACTATATTCCATATTATATTATTTAAAATACATTTAAATTTAGTTTTAATTCAATTAAACATATATTATAATCTAATCTCGTATTTAATTTAGTTTAATTTAATTTTAATAATAAATAGGTGTCATTCGTGAAGAATTTAAAAGGTATACTACTACCTGCATTAATAGTCGTTGCATGGGAGGTTTTTGCAATATATGTGGGAAAACCGACTGTAATTCCTAGATTGGAATCAATAATTGCAGTATTGCTAAACCCCACAATGACTCTGTTAGGTACTGGTACAATTATCGATAACTCAATTATAAGCATTACAAGAGTTTTAACCGGATTTTTGGTAGCTTTTGCAGTTGCAGTCCCTATGGGCATTATGATGGGATATTATAGGCCTATAAATGACATTTTCGATACGTTTATAGAACTTTTAAGGCCAATACCGCCATTAGCGTGGGTTCCTTTAACTTTAGCTTGGTTTGGTGTGGGCGACGTTTCAATAATTTTTATCATATTTATAGGTGCATTTTTCCCCATATTGATAAATACCGTCGCAGGTGTCAAAGAAGTCCCAAAAATTTTGATAGAGGCTTCAAAAACGTTAGGTTGTACTGGAGCCAACGTTTTGAAAAAAGTAATCATACCGGCAGCTTCTCCAAGCATATTAACAGGTTTGAGAGTAGGGGCAGGTATTGCATGGATGTGCGTGGTTGCAGCAGAGATGTTGCCTGGAAGTGACTCAGGATTGGGCTATTTAATTATGTACGCATATTCTTTAAGTAGAATGGATATTATTGTGGCTGCTATGATAGTTATTGGTATTATAGGCATAGTTTTAGACCGAGGATTAAGATATATCGAAAATAAGAAATTTAAATGGAAATCCATGGTTAAATAATTGAATAAAATAGATAATAAAATTAAAATATAAATAAATAAAAAATAAAAAATAAAAAAATTAAAAGAAATAATATACTTGAAAATTAATAAATAGGTGTACTTCATGACTTTGCAAATTAAAAACGTTACAAAGAGATATACGGGTAAAAATGAAGTACTTGCAGTAGATAACGTTTCCTTAGAAATCGGTGAAAATGAATTTATATCAATCGTGGGCCCTAGTGGTTGCGGAAAATCAACCCTTTTAAGAATGGTTGCAGGACTCGAATCAATAACTGATGGGGAAATAATATTCAATGGGAAAAAAGTAGAAGGTACAAACGCGGAACGAGGTATGGTATTTCAGCAATATACACTCATGCCTTGGCGAACTGTGCTACAAAATATCACTTTTGGTCTTGAAGTTAAAAACATTCCAAAAGAAGAAAGATTAACTATTGCAAGAAAGTACATACAAATGATTGGTTTGGAAGATTTTGAGAATTCATACCCTTATGAATTGAGTGGCGGAATGCAACAAAGAGTAGCAATAGCCAGAACCCTTGCAAATGACCCTCAAATTGTACTTATGGATGAGCCTTTTGGTGCTTTAGATGCTCAAACAAGGTCCATGCTACAAAATCATCTCTTAAAAATATGGGAAACTGATAAAAAAACAATACTTTTTATAACACATAGTGTAGACGAAGCAATTTATTTATCGGATAAAGTTGTCATTATGAGCGCAAGACCTGGCAAAATTAAAGAGATTGTTGATATTAATATTGAAAGACCAAGAAGTAGAATTAGCGCTGAATTTTTAGATTATAAGAAAAGAATATACGATAGTTTAAAGGAAGAAGTTTTAAAATCCTACAGGTAATTAAAATAATACCCAATATTAAAAATAATTACTATAGATTGCTATTGATTATTATTATTATTATTATTATTATTATTAATTACTATTAAATACATAATAAGTATTAAATATTTTATAAAATTTATTACTTATTCTTAAAAAATAAATGACCCGTTAAATACTTAAATAATAAAAGGTAATAAATAATAGTTAAATTTTTATAATTATATTAAACATTAATAATTATATTTTTTTAAAATATACCATATTTATAATTGTGAATGGATAACCAAGAACAATATCGTAATAACTATTTGGTATATTTTAATAATCTACAATATGATTAATAGTCGATGGCTAATAATCATAATATTTTATACTATATTTGGTAATATATTCATATAAAAATTAGGGTTTAATAGAGATGTATTAAATACTACTATTACTTATTTTATAGAAATTGTTCAAAATGTCTATATGGGCATAATTGATTCAATCTTACCAAGAAAATTATATGCCATAGGGTTTGGGTGATAATTTGGATAATAAAGATATGGATATTTTAAATATGCTTATGGATGATGGCAGAATGGCATTTACCGAAATTGCAAAAAAGCTTAAAACAAGCGAAAGTTCTGTTAGAAAGCGAGTAAAGAAGATGGAAGAAGAAGGGGTCATCAAGGGGTATACAACCAACATAAATACCTCAAAACTTGGATATGGCGTAGTTGCTCTAACTGGTTTTGACACAAACCCTGAAGACTTTTTATCCGTTGCGCAAAGTTTATGTGAGTTCGAAGAGATTAAAAAAGTATATACTTCAACTGGCGACCACATGATTATGACAGAAATATGGGCAAAAGATGGTAAAGAACTATCTGAAATTTTATTTAATAAATTGGGCACTATTAAAGGTATTAAAAAGATATGTCCTGCAATTATCCTAGAGCAATTAAAATAATATCCACAAATACTAAATAAAATCGAATATAAAGAATATAAAGAATATAATAAGGTAATAAAGTAATAATAAATAATTAACAAATAATCTTTAATTATTACTTATTTTTATATTCGTATACAGTCTCATATATCGGTCCATTTGGCGTCAAAGTGCTTTTCTTCAAAGAAATTTTAGTAATATTGCAACTTCCAAATTCAAGAGATTTATTATTTTTAACAAATTCCAATATCCACTTCTTAGTATCATAATCAATGTTTTTAATTCTTCCAATAGTTAGGTGCGAAATTATTTTTTTAGTGTAATTGACCCCATATTGTTTTTTAAAACCAATTTTGGACAATTTTTTGTCAACTTCTTTAAATTCGTCCTCTAAATCAGAAATTCCAACCCATAAAACCCTTGGTTCGTATTTATTAGGGAATAAACCTAAACCTTTTACCGTTATATTTTTATTAATATTCAATTTAACCTTTTTTAAATCTTCAAGTTGTTTTTCGGATATATCTCCTAAAAATTTTACGGTAATGTGTAAATTTTCATCTTCTACAAATTTTATACTATTTTTATTATTAGTATTATTTTTATTATTATTTAATTCACTTATCAAATCCTTTTTAAATTCATTTATCTTTAAATTAATTTCTTCGTCCAATTCAATAGCTAAAAAACATCTCATTTTTATCACGATGGCATATAATAAATAATTTATAATATATAGTGCAAGGGCGTATATATATTGATATATTGTTATTTTTATTATAATTATTATTCTAAATTCGGTGAAAATATGGATTATACACAAAATGAGATTAATTACAAAGATTACAAAGATTACAAAGATTACGAGAGATATGCTCGACAGATTAAGTTAGATGGATTTGGATATGAATCACAGGACAAATTACTCAGTTCTAAAGTTGCGGTGATTGGAGCGGGTGGTTTGGGCTCGATAGTTCTACAATACCTAACTTCTGCAGGCATTGGTGAAATTAACGTATTAGATTACCAAGATATAGAATTATCAAATCTTAATCGTCAAATAATTCATAATGAAACTAATTTGGGTCAATTAAAGGTAGATTCAGCAAAAGAAAAATTAGAAAAACTAAATTCTAATGTAAAAATAAATACTTTTAATCAGAAATTAGAGAAAAAAGACTTAAATTCAAATTTAAAATTTATAAAAGAAAGTGATTTAATAATTGATTGCCTGGATAACTTTGAAGCAAGATACATTTTAAATGATTTGGCTTTAAAATACGATAAACCACTGGTACATGGTGCAATTGAGGGAATGCACGGGCAAGCTACAACAATGGTACCCGGAGAAACTCCCTGTTTACGATGTATATTTAAAACAAAAGCAAATAAGGACAAAGTACCGGTTTTAGGATTTACAGCAGGTGTTATTGGCTCTATACAAGTAGGAGAAGCTATAAAATACATCACCGGATATGGTGAAACTTTAAAAAATAAACTATTGTCAGTAAATTTAAAAAATAATGAGTTTTTAACATTTAAAATTAAGAAAAATCCAAATTGTAGTTGCAATAGTACTTTATAGTACTAATAGTACCGTATAGTAATATATAATATCGTATTATTTTTTTAATAAATTTATATATCAATATATTTATAAGATTATATATTTAGATGTATTTAAACAATTAGTTTATTTAATAGGTATCAGATTTTTAATAGGGTTTTTATACTACGAAGTCATATGTACTTACAGTTACAAACTGAAATACATAGGTGCATAAATGATAATTATCGGATTATTTGGAAAAACGGGTTGTGGAAAGACCGAAATATTAGAATTGCTAAAAGAAAATAACTATTCTGTGGTGGATATAGAAGGCTGTGCAAACACCAAGGGAAGCGTTTTAGGGGACTTGTATCATTTAAAACAGAATGACCAAGAAACTTTTGACCGATTACTTAATGAACAACACGAAAAGGCATTAGAAAAAGGCTATTGTATCGTAGAATTTGAAGGTAGGTATATAGGTGGACAGGATAAGGTTAAAATACCTGAACCATATTCTGATTTGAAAAATTATAGTAACAATATTTTAATTGATTGCCCATACGATTGCCAAATGAAAAGGCTTTTAAAATGGTACGAACCTCAAAATAAAGAAGAAAAAGAAGTTTTAATAGGTAAAATTAACTTATTACAAAGTTTTTTTAAACATAAAATGGTTGACGTCCTTAAAGATATTGAAGAGCTAATTAAAAATGATGAATATTATAAAGCTTCCGAAATGATTGAAGAAAACCTTTACGCAGACCATTATTTAAGACATATTAAAAAAGTAGATTGTGCTTTGGAAATAAATAATATAGATTCAAAAGACTCTTTCAAAGAAGTAGAGAAATTTGTAAATTTGGTTTTAAAAGAAAACAATTTAAAAATTTAGGATTTAACAATATAAGGTACAATTTATTTTAATATCTTGATATACTAATATTCTAATATATAAATATAATTTTAATAATTTAATAATTTACTAGTTTAATATTTTGATAATATGTATTTTACTATTTTTAGTATGTTGATATTTACTTATAAAAAACAACGAATTATTGATATAATGTGATTTTATGGACGAAGAAATACTTTCAAGGTTATTAACTTTTAAAAAAGATGTAGTATTGGTAATTATGCTACATAATGGTTCAAAAGTAATAACTGATGGTGAAAAAATACTTGCAGGTAAATTGGGTGGAGAATTAGCATCTTTCATATTAAAAACTTCAAAAGGAATCAAAAAACCGGAAGTTTTTACATTTGAAAAGATTGAAAGCGAAAATAAATTAATTTATTTTGAGCCTATAAATATTAAATCTTTCTTGAGTTCAATAGGCAAGGAACTAGATGAGTCTTTAATAACAAATGAGGAATTAAACTATCTTTTACCAGATAACGACTTAGAATATGATGGAGTATACCTAATAGGTGACGAAGATGCAACTATAAACGATTTTAATGAGAATTACATATTAGTTGATGCAAGGTCACCTCACGAATATCATGAAAAAAGAATACCTCATTCAATAAATATACCTCTCTTTATGGATGATGAACATAAAAATATGGGCATTGTTTTCAAAAAAGAAGGTAAAGAAAAAGCCATAGAACTTGCAGGGCAATATATGAAGGTAGGAATTCCAAGATTGGTTGATGAATTCTTACAATTGGATAAAAGCAAAGAAATAATCGTATATTGTGCAAGGGGCGGTATGAGAAGCCAAACGATAGCTACACTCTTAAAATTAATGGGTTTTAAAACAAAGCGATTAGTAGGTGGCTTTAAAGCTTATAAACTTAAATAAAATTTAAATAAAATTTAAATTAAGTTTTACATATTTTCTATATTATTTTTTATTTCACTTTTGCCTTATTTTTATCTTATTCTTTTTATTCTTTATACTTTTTTTATCGCATATGTCATTATTTATGATGAAAATTAAATTAAAATGGATATCTTTATAAATTATCACTAAAATAATAGTTATGACAATAAATTACATAATAACGTATTAATTATTATTTATTATTAATACTAGAATTAAATAGATAATATATCAAATACGCCAAAATAAGGTGAAAAAGTGTCTACATTAGACTATTTAAAAGATTTAGCAACTGAAAAAGGTATTTCAGGAAATGAAGATAATGTAAGAAATTACATGAGAAAAGAATTAGAAAAATATGCTGACGAAATATATGAGGATAATTTTGGTAATTTAATCGCAAAAAAAGGTTCAAAAGGACCTAAAATAATGATTGCAACACACATGGATGAAATAGGTTTAATGGTAAAATACATTGATGATAAAGGTTTCTTAAAATTTGTTAAAATCGGCGGAATAAACGACCAAATGTTATTAAACCAAAAAGTAGTTGTTCACACTACAAAAGGTGACATAATCGGTGTTTTAGGTTCAAAACCACCTCATAAAATGGATGAAAGTGAAAGAAACAAATTAATTAAATCTGACTTAATGTTTATCGACGTAGGTGCTTCAAACAGAGAAGAAGCAGAAGCTATGGGTATCGAAATAGGAACCTCCATCTCATTTAGAACCGATTTTGATATGCTCGGAGATAAAAGAATAACTTGTAAATCCTTTGATAACAGGGCAGGTTGTGCTGTGCTTTTGGAAGCTATGAAACAAATATCAGCTTTAAAAGAAAAAGAAGGACTCGACTGTCAATTTTATGCAGTTGGTACCGTTCAAGAAGAAGTTGGTTTAAAAGGTGCTAAAACATCCGCATTTGGAATAAACCCCGATATAGCATTTGCTTTAGATGTTACAATCTGTGGGGACCACCCGGGAATTAAATTAGAAGACGCACCTGTAGAAATGGGTAAAGGTCCTGTTATTACAATTGCAGACGCTTCAGGAAGGGGTATCATCGTAAGTGGAAAAGTCTTAAAAATGTTAAAAGAAATTAACAAAAAAGAAGTTGAAGGAAAAATGGAAACTGAAATACCTGTTCAATACGAAGTGGGAGACGGTGGAACGACTGATGCAACAGCTATTCACTTAACAAGAGATGGTATACCAACAGGAGTTGTTTCAGTGCCTTCAAGATACATACACACACCAGTGGAAGTTATAGAAATTGAAGATTTAGAAAATACCACTAAATTAATCTTAAAATGTTTAGAAAATGTACATAAATACTTTTAAGATGATAAAATAGAATTTTAATTATTATTTATATTAGATAGTAATTAAATAATTATTATTTTTAATATTTACTATTCTATTATTTTAGCATTTTTACTATTTACGGTATTCACAGTATTATACACGTTCTCCGGGTCTTAAATAGGATTTTAACTGTCTTTTAGACCAATTACCGAAATAAGTATTATTTCCCGTTAAATCCATTCCTTTAAAATCAAGATTATACTTTATTTTCAATAATTTAGGTATTTTAGCGTAAACGGAAATATTTTCGACGCCATCAAATATAAAGAACGGCATTAAATAACTTATATTGGGATTGGTATACGCAGTATGTACCAAAACAGGATAGTATTTTCTTAAGAGTGAATTCTTATTTAATCCAAGTTTTGACATCATATTTTCAGAAAAGTTTTTATTTAAATGGACATACTGACAAAGCATACTATATTCTTCATGCCTACGTCTTTTACCAAGAAATTTATAGTCTATGTTGGCATATTTAACGTTATTATCTAACATATCGTCAAAAATCGATATTGATTTGGCCAATAGTAGTCTATATTCCATTAAATTTTCCATATGATTCTCCATAGTTTTATTTACTAGAGCGTATTCAACTTCCTTTAACTTCCCCATTTTTGCCAATGAATTTAAGTAGGCCACATACTTGCATAAATGTATTTTTTCCCCATTTTTATTGGTTAACCAATAATCACTACCCAATAAAACGTCTTCTACGATTTTTCTATATCCTATCGGTACTAAATTTTTAGCTTTCTGTAATAGTTTATCTGTAAGAACTTCTTTTTCAAAGTCGCTTAATTCATAATAGGAAGTTTCAGGAGTTATATTCATAGATTTTAAATAACTTATGGCTTCTAATTCAGTTCTAAATAACGGTATTTCATTAAAATCATGTAAACTAATATATAAAGGTCCTTTTTTATCATATATCAAAAGTTCGTCGATTTCTCGGACAATTCCATATTGTTTTAATTTACCATCTGATAAATTTATTTCTTTATTTTTATAATATTGAAATAGTATATCTACAAAATCTTTTAATTCCCCATCATTTTCAACCATTTTTAGAATTTTGTACATGGTTTTACCTTTTTCGTTGCGTTATTGGATTATTTGCTATCTTATAAACTAAATTTCATATCCCAACAATATTTATTATTTTATTCTTCCATATTATAATTTAAATAAATACAAATATATAAAATAATGTAATATTTAACATGATTAAGAATTATAGATTAATTTAAAAATAATTTAAAAATAATTCATACAAAATTGTACAAAACGGGATATTATGAAATTATTCGGAACATCAGGAATTAGAATGAAAAATTTAAGCCCAGAAATAGCATATAACGTGGGTTTCGCAATCGCAAAGAATTATAAAAACGTGGTAATAGGTAGAGACTCGAGAACAACCGGAGAATTGATAGAAAGTGCTATTATAACCGGTCTTTTAAATGGCGGTGCTACAGTAAGTAAATTAGGTATTGTACCTACCCCGGTTCTTGGTTTTGCTTCAAAAAAATACGACGCAGGAATTATGATTACCGCTTCACATAACCCTCCTGAATATAATGGTATAAAACTATTCAATAGCGATGGTACGGCATTTTTAGAAGAGCAGGAGCACCTTATTGAATCCATAATTGAAAATAAGGAGTATGAGCGAACCAATTGGAGTAAAATTGGCAAAGTGGTAGAAGATAAGTATTCTATAATGGAATACTGTAAATATCTTGTCGATAGCATTAACTCAAGAATAACTGAAAAACACAACGTTTTAGTAGATTGCAGTAACGCTGCAGCTTGTGAATTGTCCCCTTATTTATTCACTGAAGTGGGTTGTAAGGTAATTTCCGTAAATTCTCACTTTGACGGTCGTTTTGTGGGTAGAATGCCCGAACCAAACGAAAAGAACCTAACAGAAACAATGGATATGATAAAAGGATTAAATAAAATACCCCATAAAGATTATATCGCGATTGCACACGACGGTGACGCAGACAGAATGATAGCAATTGACGAAAAAGGAAGGATAACAGATTTTGATAAACTCCTTACGGCATACGCTAGGTTTATAGTGGAGACCACGGACACAAATACGATTATAACTACAATAGACGCTTCAATTGCATTAGATGAGTATGTAAATGCCAATACAAAAGGTAAAAAGGTAGAAATAGTACGTACAAAAGTTGGAGACGTTGCAGTGTCTAATAAAATTAAGGAATTGACTAAAAACGGCGAAAATATCCAATTTGGTGGCGAACCTTCCGGAACTTGGATTCATAGCGGAATACACATGACCCCTGATGGCATACTCTCCGGATTAAGGCTTTTAGAAATGATGGAACATTTTAATAAAAAATTATGCGATATAATGGATGAAATACCTTCCTATATAAATATGCGTGAAAAAATACCTTGTGATGATAATTGTAAAAGTGAAGCAATGAAACTCGTTGTAAAAGAAGGTAAGAACATATTCAATTGTGTTCCTAATACGCTTGACGGTGCAAGGTTTGATATCGTAGATAAGGATGCCTGGGTATTACTTAGACCATCAGGTACTGAACCATACGTTAGAATTAGGGTAGAAGCAAAGGATAAGAAAATTGCCGAAGAATTATTTAATAAATCAAAAGAATTATTGGATAAAATAATAAATTAAATAATAAATTAAATAATAAAATAAATAATAGAATAATAAAATAATTTAAAATATCTATTAATCTTAATATGATTATCAATCCATTAATTTAACTTATTTAATTTAATTGTCCGAAATATGGCAATTATTTTAAATTATCCAATGTTATTTTAATTTATTTTAAATTATTCTAAAATTATTTCTATTTTTTAAGTACGTCGACCGTAACTATTATATACTATTGTATAGTATAGTAGAGTACCACTCTTTTAATACCATGATGATATGAGTGGGTGCCATCCGGATAAAAAAATTTTTTTAAATAGTGAAGGAGGTCATAATATGGCTGTTTATGTAAAATTTGAAGTACCACAAGAATTAGAAGAGAAAACTGCTGAAGTAGTTTCAAAAGCTACTATGATTAAAAAGGGAGCTAATGAAGTAACCAAAGCAGTAGAAAGAAGTAGAGCAAAATTAGTAGTTGTTGCTAAGGACGTTCAACCTGAAGAAATCGTAGCACACATCCCTGCTATCTGTGAAGAAAAAGGTATCGCATACACATACTGCGCTACAAAAGAAGATTTAGGAAAAGCTGCAAACTTAGAAGTTCCTACATCAGCAATTGCTATTATTGAAACCGAAGATGCTGAAGGATTAAACGAGTTAGTTGAAAAAGTTAACGCTTTAAAAGCATAATTTGATTTAAAAATTTGATTTGCTTTCGAAAATTTATTATATTATTAGAAACACGAAGCATAAGCACAAATTAGGTGATTAGCAATGGCTGATGAAATGGTATACAAAGAGGCAGTAGCTGCTGAAATCATTCAAGTAAATGGTAAAACAGGAGTTACTGGCGAAATTTTCCAGGTAAGATGCAAAATCTTAGGTGGAAAAGACAATGGTAGAATTTTAACAAGAAACGTTAAAGGTCCAGTTAAACTCGGCGACATCATTATGTTAAGAGAAACCGAGAGAGAAGCAAAACCTTTAGGAAAAAGAAGAAGATAAGTGGATAACAATCCTAACATATTCTTATAATCGGATATCATATGGTAATTATAATTCATTACATAATATGGTATAATGTACTGTATATATGATTAATTAGATTACCTAAATTCCGACTTGGTGATGAAAATGGAATGGAAAACATGTAGCTTTTGCGAAGGTGAAATTGAACCAGGATGCGGAAAAAAATACGTTAAAAAAGATGGTTCAGTTATGCACTTTTGCTCATCAAAATGTGAAAAAAACTTCAAACTCGGTAGAGTAGGAAGAAGATTAAGATGGACAAACATCTTCAGAAGAATAACAAAAGGACAACAATAAATACAATAATTTAAGTTGAATAATTAACTAATTAACTTAATTTTAAATTTAAATTATTAGTTTTTTTCCTTTTATATACTTTGACGATACGTTGATTGAATTAACTAAATATTGTTTTTTATTGATTAATCTTAAGTAATTAAGAATTTTTGAATTGTTTTTATAATTTACAGCTTATACTATACCATATTTAGTTTAATTTAGTTTAAACTTAAAACATACTACGTAAATATACTAAAAATACAATTGTTAAAAAATATTAAAAATAAAATATATAAACACAAACACAAAAAAATGAACGATAAAAATTAAAAAGGTAATGTAATGTCTGCATCTAATTTAAAAGGGATATTTTATGTTTTATTGGCTTCTGGTTCTTATGGTATGGTGCCATTTTTTGCATTAATTGCTTTTGACGGCGGTTCTAATGCTACAACTGTTATATTGTTTAGATTTTTAATTGCAGCCATTTTTTTAGGCGCATATTTGAATATCAAAAAAGTAGATAAAAAAGTAACTACGACCAAAATATTTGACATAGCATTGTACGGGGCTTTATTTTATGTAGCAGCCGCTTTATCTTTGGTTTTATCATATTACTACATACCGACGGGTACTGCTACGGTTTTACACTTCGTATACCCGGCTTCAGTAGTTATAATAATGGTTACACTATTTAAAGAAAAAATACTCAAAGAAAAGATATTTTGCCTTTTACTCTCCATAGCTGGTGTAGTATTATTAGCAAATAGTGATGGTGGACTATTGGATCCTTATGGAATATTTTTGGGGTTAATTTCGGGTGTACTATATGCAGTTTACATTGTAGCAGCAGGACAGGGCAAATTGACATGTTCTGATGCTATTGTATCTTCATATTACCTGACAGTTTCAGCGTCTGCAATCCTTTTAATATATGGATTCCTCACAAACGGAATTGTATTGAATTTAACACCTATGGCTTGGGGAGCTATGGCTTTTATAGCCATATTTTCAACGGCAATCTCTTTAATTTTGTTCTTAAAAGGGGTTGGTGAAATTGGAGCGTCTAATGCCGCCATATTAAGTACTATGGAACCTATTATAAGTGTAGTCATCGGAGTTTTGCTATTGGGCGAATCCTTAAATTTTTCAATGGCTTCAGGCACTTTATTGGTATTAATGTCCGTAGGTCTATTAACACTCACAGAAAAACGAAAAAAAGTAGAGGTACCTACTTCATTATAATATCTTTTTATATTATAATTTCTTACACTATGTTAAGAAAATTAAAAAATTAAGTTAAAATTAAGTTAAAAATTTAAAAATTTAAAAGGTCAGAATATGCACTATTTTTCAGAGAACCCGAATTCTAAACACAATGAAACAACAATAAAAGGTACTATAAATAACAAAGTATTATCATTTAATACCGATGCAGGCATTTTTTCCCCTAATTACGTAGATAAAGGTTCTCAAATTCTTGTTAATTATTCAGAATTCAAAAAAGATGATGATATATTAGATATGGGCTGTGGTTACGGGGCTATTGGAATATCCTTAGCAGATGATGTTAATTCCGTTGTAATGACTGATATTAATAAAAGGTCTGTTAGTTTAGCTAAACAGAATGTAAAATTGAATCACGTAAAAAACAAAAACATAACAGTTTTACAGGGCAACTTATATGAAGAAGTCCCAAAAGACTCCAAATTTGATGTAATAATTTCTAACCCGCCTATAAAAGCAGGTAAAGTAATTATTCATCAAATAATATCTGAAGGTTTAGAATATTTAAAGCCAAATGGTAAAATTTATGTAGTTATTAAAACCAAACACGGTGCAAAATCTTTAACAGATTTCATGGAAAAAACATACGGTAATGTAGAAATTGTTAAAATAAAATCAGGATATAGGGTTTTATGCAGTGTAAATAATTTAAATAATAAAAATATTCAAGATACTAATGATAATCCCGATAATACGGATACCAACTAATTTATCATACTTTTTTAATAAATATTTTAAATTTATATTATATATTAATCAATATATTATTAATTATATTACTAAATATTACTTTTTTTATTAATTGTATTATAATATTGGCTATATGATAAGGACGATAACACATATCGAAAATACTATATACTATAATAATCAAAAATATTTATGACTATTACGTAATTACTAAACTTAATAATAACAGTATTAAATTAATATATTGACATTATGGCATATGATGACAATGTACACGGCGAAAAATACAACCCCAAAATAATTAAATGAAATATATTTTAAACTAAATGATGTATTCGGAGGGATTTGTTTGAACGTCTCTAGAAAGCGTTTTAAATTATACCTATCCTACTTTTTAGTAATATTGATTATCGGGCTATTTATGGTATTTTCACAATCTGCATACGATGTTGTACCCACATACACCCCCAAATATACTATAGAATATGATTTTGGAATCATAAAAGATAATTACAATAGCACAGTATCGCATATTAAATTTGATAAAAATTCAAAGACTTTACATGTATTTTTATCCAGTGAATGGCTTAGAAAATCATCTATAGAACAACAAATCCTTGCTAATGATATAGGCGTAGAATTAAATAGCGCTTTAAAAACTAAACACCTTTTAGAGAATAGTGATGAATTAAACGTTAATTATTATTTGGATAATAATCAAATGTGCACATATTCTTCTAAAAAAGGAGTTAAAATATTACAGGCTAATGAAGTTATAAATTTGGAAAACACGTCTGAATAATTTAAATGTTGATTTCCCACTTTTTTAAATTCTAAATGAGGCATATGAAAAATACGACATATAAAATAGAATGGACTACAATAAAATAAGATAGAATAGAATATAATAAAATAATAAACATTAAATCTAAAAGAAAAAAGAAAATTAAATAAAGTGTTTCTAGGATTTAATCATATTGTTTATATTTATATTTATATTTATTTTGTTTATTCTTTTGTTCATACATTTTTTAATTTATTCAAATTTTAATTTATTCAAATAAATATTTTAAAACTGCTTTTTGAGCATGCAATCTGTTTTCTGCTTCATCAAATACATACGAGTTTTTACTTTCGAATACTTCTTCTGTAATCTCCATACCCTTATTTGCAGGTAAACAGTGTAAAACTATAGAATCTTCTTTTGCAAGTTTCATCAATGCACTATTTATTTGGTATGGCGGGAATATTTTTTTAATAGAATCCAAGTCTTTATTTACATCGCTCATACTAATCCAGACATCCGTATATAAAACATCTGCATCTTTTGCAGCTAGTTCCGCATTATCAGTCAATGTAAGACTACCTTCGCCATACTTATCTATTATTTCGAGTGCTTTTTTAACGAAAAGTCCATTAGGTTCGTAGCTTCTAGGTGTAGCGATAAATACATCCATTCCAAGAATTGCTCCTGCTATCATCAAAGAGTTTGCAATGTTATTTCCATCTCCAAAATATGAAAGTTTTAAACCTTTAAATTCTTCAATTGATTTAAGTCCTTTTGTTTCTTTGATAGTTAATATATCCGCTAATATCTGACAAGGGTGTGCCAAGTCGCTTAAAGCATTTACAATCGGTATGTTACTATTTTTAGATAATTCTTCGAGAGTACTATGTTTTTTAACTCTGGCAACAATTGCATCAACAAATCTCTCCATTACTCTCGCCGTATCTTCGATACTTTCCTTTTTACCGAGGTGTATCTCATTATTATTCAATGTTAGACTATGTCCACCTAATTCATTTACTGCAAGGTCAAAGCTTATTCTAGTTCTTGTTGACGGACTTTCAAAAATCAATGCAATATTCTTGTTTTTTAGTACGTCGTGACCATACCTATTTTTTTTGAAAAATTCTGCGTAATCCATAAGTTTTGAAATATCTTCGCGTTCCAAATCCCAAAGTGTTAGTAAATCCATGTTACTCACCCATATTTTGAATAAAGAATTTATTTTTTTCAATTTTTTGATATAATTCCATTATTTCGATAATTTTGGCAAGTTATACTATTTATTACACATAATATATAAATTTGATTATTTAAGGATACGAATGTAAATATTTTTAATTTAAGCATGCTTAAATAATGTTCGGTGAGTACCTTACATAATACACATTGTTATAATAAAGTACACTAATATATTATATCAAGAGTTAAAAATCTATTAACTCGATAAATATGGTTATACAAACCTCCGAATTTAAATGCCGTACTTTAGTACAAATTTAAACTAGATTTATAATATATTTCAATAGTTAATATGCCAATATGTTAATGAATAAATAATTAAAAATAGTCCTAAATTTACAAAAAAATATTATATTTTATATTTTATATTTTATATTATGCCTCGTATGATTTAGTAAATATATTTAATTTAAATACTTTATTTAATTTATTTCATATCCTTAATATTTTATAGTTTAATCATATAGATATTGTTTATTTATTGTTTATTTATTAATAATTAAATTTAAATATACAAAAAGATACAGAAGGTGTCAAAATGGATTTAAAAAGATTTAGCATCCTTGCATTTATAATTGTAGCCGTGGGGGCAATAATTATTGGATTTAGCAGTCAAAATTATCTGACTGATAGTCAAGGGGATACTAAATTACAAAATTGGAATGGTTTGGACTTCAAGATGGTTCCTATAGGTTCAAAAGAGGTCTTAGAACAAAGACAGGAATTAAAAAATTCCCAATCTAGCATATATGGTGCTATGTCAGGCTTTAAGGATGGTATCAGTTACGCGACAACTGAAAATGCCAAAAGTATGGATGTTGACACATCATCTAATACCGGTACTTCTTCAGGCGGTACGTCAAGATATTCAGAAACTAACGTTCAAGTGAAAGGAGTAGACGAAGCCGACATTGTTAAAACCGATGGAGAAAAAATATTTTACTCTCCTAATAGATACAATGGTAAAACCTACATGATTGATGCTTTACCGCCAGAAACTGCAAAGTTAATTGGCGAAATCGGTAAAAGCGGAGAATTATACCTTCAAGGAGATAATTTATTAATAATCGAATACGATAAAATTTCTTGCTATAACGTTAAAGATATAAAAGACCCATATTTAAGCTGGTCTAAAAATATTAACGATACAAGATACATTGATTCAAGAATAATCGATGGAAAATTGTACATGATACTTTCAGAAAAATATGGGCCAATATTCTATGAAAACTATAATTTGCCATATGCAAAAATGTACTATCCAATATTACCTCCAATCGTAGATTATAATGACGAAGTAACATACATTATAACTAAAATGGACGTAAATAGTGGCGAAATCGAAGATTCTATCAGTGTAGTTGGTACCTATGATTCAACAGCCTACTTCTCCGAAGATAACCTTTACTTTACATACCATGTAACTCCAGAATACAACAAAGTAATGATGGAATACATCCTTGAAAACGGAAACAACTATTTCCCAAAAGACGTAATGGATAAAATCAAAAGAGTTTACGCTAACGAGGATTTTGGAGAACCTGCAAAATATCTCGAAATAATGACTACAATCGAAGAATACTACAATAGCCTTCCAAGTGAGGAAAGCTACAATTTAAGGGAAGAATTTAACAAAGATTTCGATAAATACATGACTAAAAAATGGGACGAAATTGAAAGTACGGGAATAATTAAAGTTAAACTCGACAATTTAAGCGTTTCATCAGGTAGTGTGCCAGGTAAATTATTAAATAAATACTCAATGGATGAATACGATGGTAATTTAAGAATTGCTACAACCAAAACCGGATATTGGGCTTCTGAAACTAAATCAACCAATTCAGTTTACGTGCTCGATGTAACAAACATTGAAAACAATAAAATAAATATAATTGGAGAATTAAAAGACCTTGGTTTAGATGAGAGAATTTACAGCGCAAGATTTGACAAAGAACGATTATACCTCGTAACATACAAAGATATTGACCCATTCATGGTAATTGATTTAAGTAATCCTAAAAAACCAACTTTATTGGGTGATTTGAAAATACCAGGATATTCAACATACTTGCACCCACTCGAAGAAAACATAGTTCTTGGAATTGGTAAGGATGAATATAACGATGTAAAAGTATCAATATTTGATGTAAGTGACGTTGAAAATCCAAAAGAATTGAATAGTTATGCAATAGCTGGTCAAAAATGGTCTACAGCACTTTACGAACCTCACGCATTCCTTTGGGACAATGAAAATAGAGTCGTTGTACTCCCCGCAGGTGACAGTGCATATATTTTAAAAATTGCAGAAGCAACCGAAGACTACAAAATAACAATGAAGAAACAAGATAAGCATGAAAACTATGTTTCAAGGTCATTGTACATAAATGATTACTTGTTTACCTTCTCATATGAAGAAATCCACATTATAAATCAAAAAACATGGGACATCGTTAAAAAAATTAAAATTCCATATGATGATATAAAAATTTACGACGATGAAAATGATGAAGATACAACTTCGGTAAAAATCTACAACGAAGACGATATAAAAACTGAAAATAATACTGAAATAGTGAATATTGCACCAGATGAAAACAAAAACATCGAAACAATCGTTAAAAACGTAGAATTAAGTGTAAATGAAACTTATGAAATAGAACTCGAGGAAAACCCTTCAACAGGTTACATTTGGGAATATAATTACACTAAAAACGACGATGTAGTAAAAATAATCACAGATAACTACTTCGCACCAGAAAATGACTTGATGGGGGCTTCAGGTACTCACAAATGGAAATTAAACGCTTTAAAAGCAGGTACTGCCACAGTTGAATTTGAATATTCTAGAAGCTGGGAAGAAGGTAGTACAACTAAAAAAGTTATTTATGAATTTAAAGTTAAATAAATTAAATAAAAAATAACATAAATAATTTTTTTTATTATTCTTTTATTATTCTTTTATTATTCTTTTATTTTTATACAGGTTATTATTTTTTAAAACCTTCAATATCTCCAAATTTAACGCTTAAATTAAAATTATTATTTTTAATCAATTCTGAAACTTCAATAACTGGTAAATCGATACTAAAATTAAATTTATTACTTTTACAAGTCACTATATCGCCTAAATCCCATAAATCTTTATAACCACAATCGTCACTAACTTCTGTATTTAAAGTTATTATTGTTTCAACAAATTTATCGTCTGTAAATTCAAATCTATCTATTCCAGAAGCAATTTCCGTATGATAAGGCGATTTATTAAATTTACTATAATTAATATCGTATTCTACATTTTTTAGTATTTTTATGTCTTTAATATATTCTTGATTATATATATTGCCAATTTCTGGGGAAAATATAATCCATTCGTTTTCAGATTGATTTATACCCCTATTTTTGCCAGTATAAAGTTCGTATATAAATTTTTTAGATATATAATCAAAAATCATTCGTTGACCGATGTTATTATCCTTGCAAATCGAGCTTAAAGTATTTCCTAAATCTTTACCTTTACATCTACATTCATAAATATTACCATCTGCAACAATGTTGGAAATATCGATAAAATCTATTTTACGAGTAGTATCCACTGGATTTGTAACATTCGCGTTAATTAATTCTAGGATGATTGCTTTAAATGGCTTTGCCATATTATTGATATAATCTTCATTAATTACTACCCTTCTGCCCAGTATAGACAATGGGCTTTTGCCATTTACTTGCATATATCCGTCAAGAGTTGTTTTTAGGTACTCAATAATACCAAAATAACCATTATAAAGCACATACTGCCCAACATCAATATCTTTATCATATTTACAATTAAATGAAAAAATATCGGGAGAATAAAATTTTCTATCCCATTTTAAATTCAATAATTCATTTATTTTTATTGCGTTAATGTATTCAAAATTTTTATTTAATATTTTTATCATAATATCACATGTAAATTAGCTTTAAATTAGCTTTAAATTAGTTCTGCGCTAAAAAGCTTGTACCATATTCGCCGATTATTTTTAAAGAAACGCACCGTCCAGGTCTATAATGGTCACTAGGCAATTGGGGGGTTACCTTCCAACTAATGGATTCACAAGCAGGGATTTTTTTGCAGAAGAATTTACAAGCTGCATTACTAGTATATAGTTTATGTGCTTCACCATTCACTACAATGTCCAATTCTACATCGTAAGACTCCACAGCTTGCCAAATTAATTCAAAACGGATACTATCATATAATTGCCAATTTGGAATTGTATATGGACTAGCCATTGTCTGGGTATTATTTATAAGCGTTATTTCACCAACGAGTGGTAGCCGATATTTTTCTTTCACGTGGTTAAACCACGTATCAATTTGTGATTCCTGGTTTGTAGAGTGGGCTACGCCACAAACGGAATAATCTTCTCTCATATCAATAATATTTTCAGGAATTACAAACGTTTGACCCGAATTTACAGTTATTTCTGCGAGTAATAAATCATAAATGGTTTCATTTCGTACTAGGTCACCATTGATAATCTTTAAACTTACATTTCGCACATTTTCACTACGGTCAAGCCTTAAAACTATTTTGTCAACCCTAGTTGAGCCACTGCCTACATCCAACGTAATTATCTTGTCTTCAGTAAGTTCGTAACCATAACCTTCAATAATTGCAGAACCTTTTTTTACGACGATATCCGAATTAGCAACGTGTTCAACCTTCAAATTATCTCCTAAATATAATAAACCCGAACTAACCAATTTAGTAATAAATTTGGCCCAGTCTACTGCATCATATTGTCTATCGCCGTTATTATCGTTAAAAAATCCACTCCATTCCATAATTTCACCTATTTAGAATTATTAAATATATTAAATATTATTTAGGATATTGATATTTTACAAAATTATAAAATTATAAAATTATAAAATATAAGTTTAATACTTACAAAGTTAAATTTCTAAACCGATAAGTCATTTTTAAAGTTAAATCGGGATTTGAAGTTGTTAATTCAATGTCATTAGTTCCAGTTTTTAAATTAAAGAATTTACTATCCATTGTAATATAATCAAAAGCTTTTTTAGTTTCTCCAGTATTTTTATTCATGTATAGGACGTTAATCGGTTCAGTGGTTATAAAAAGCGATTCATGGATATCAAGCTTTTTGCACAACTTAATATGTTCGCCAGTACTATTATTGGCTATTAAACAGTCATCGGCTGTATTCATGGGTCCGTTAATCTCTAATTTTAATGGAGTTTCTACATAACCAGAATTGATAATCATCTTATGGTTATTAACCCGTCCGAAGTTTATAGGTAATCTTAATGGATATTTAAATCCCAAAGAACCTTTTGAAAATTCAACAGATTTTTCACTAGATAGCCAATAAGGTTTTTCCGCTATTAATTCTATGGAAAATTCGCGCACTGTATCGGTTTTAGAGTCGGGTTCAGAGTTTATATTAATGTTACATACTTTACACGGACATTCGTAAGTTTCATCATACTGTAAGTATAAAACACCAGATTTAGTCGGTGAAAATATATTTGTAAGCTTTTTTTCAAGAAGTTCTGGATTTTTGGAAATAATCAACCCATTTATTTTTAAATTATACGGATTTAACGTACCATTATTAATTATTATTCCATTATTAGATTTTTTGGTCTCATAATTCATTTTTGAACAATTTAATCCATCAATATTTCTAAATATCAACGTATCAATATTATTATTCAATTTTTCATAATCAATATTTTTTTCAAAAACAATAATTTCGTTGTCATTATTGATATATTTCAAAGTATTTTTTAAAGAATAATATATTGAATATTTTTCAGTATATTTTGTTAAACCTTGCCCTTTGACCTGTAAATATAAATTATTGAGCCCTTCATTTAATTTAACTTTTTTACAATATTTTTTGTCGCCAATACAATCTAATCTAATTGAATTTCCGTTTAAAATTATGTAAACACCATCAAGCTGTAAATTCGTGTTTATAAAACATTCTACGTTATATATTGAGTCTGTTACTTTGTTAATCGGTTTTTCAAATATTATATCTAAGTGAGGAGTTAATTCTTGTCTAATCACGTTAACAGTTTCCTTATTTTCTTTAATAATGGTTTTAATATCTGAAATCAATTCATTACCATTATTATCTAACGAAATTATTCTTATTCTGTTTTCACCATCTACTAAATTTATTAATTTTTCGTAGATTCCATTTCCGACATAGTCCATATAATGTATTTTCGTTTCATTGCCGTAATGGACAACTTTTACATCTTTTAAACCACTTTCATCGTCGTAAACTTTAGCAAGAACCCTGTAAGGTTCATCTATACATTTAACACACATGGTGTCAAAAATAATTTTTGGAGCCGTTGTATCATTTTTGGTGAGGACAAGAGTTTCAGATGTGCCCAAATAATTTTTAACGTCTGAAGTAATTATATTAATATGATTATCGCCATAAAACAATGGCATATTACAACTATGTCGATTTATAGTGCCTTCAACCTTACTTAATTCAATGTAACCTTTTAATTTATTATTATATCCTCTAACGTAGAGTATATTATCGGAATCTGAAATATCGCATTGCAATGTAACGTAATTTTCACTCGTAACTTCTGGAATTGGGGGAGTTTTAATTATTGTTACAACGGGTTTATCTTCCGTAACAGGAGTTATTTTATTTACAATTTTAACGTCTGAATTTGAGACTATGTCCTCTTTATTAGTAGCAATGACTTTCAAATTATTAATGGAATCTGAAAGAAGTATGTTTGAACTATAAGTATTTTTTGAGTTATCCAATTTTACCATATCTTGGGCGATATACTGATTATTTTGAATTTTTACACTTTTTAAACCCATCCCGCAGGATACTTCGGCGTAAACTTGCAAATTATCCTGACTAGTATATAACTGTTGATTATTGAATACAATATTTACCTTTGTATCGTCCGTATCCAAAATTTTTAAACCCTCTGTCGATAAATTTAGCTCTGATACGTCAATATTAAGGGGATAATTCACTAAATCAAAGTTGTTATTATTGATGACTTTAATTTTCAACATATTATCTACAATAGTGGAAGTTATTTGGATATTCTCAAAATATTCAGCAATTGCGATATAATCTACATAGATGATACCCGAGCCACCACCTGAAGTGGTACTATGTATACGTAACTTATCAAAAACGCTAACGTCATAATTAATACTTTTTTCGAATATTGGTTCGTTATTTGCATAAAAACCTATTTTAGAATCCGTAACCTTATATTCTTGAACGTACCAGTTAGTATTTAATAAATTATATACACTGGCTATAGTTGAGTTATTCAATTTAATATATTGCCCTTGGTAAATATCAGAACTACTTGTACCGTCCCCATAGCTAATAGTATCGACATAACTTCCATAATCTTTCCATAGTGAAATACCACAATAAACATGCTCTGGTCTAAATCTACTTATAAGTCTGTAAGACTCGGGTAATTCAACATAGCGAATATATATGTTTGACGCATCGAGTCTCATAATTCCATTGCTAAATATTGCATTATCTTTTGAACCACTTTCTACGCTCCAATCTGAAAGTGAAGTAATATCTGAAAACTTCCAGAAGTATTTATAAGTATTTTTTGGGTCATTATATAGAATATGTTCAGAATTTTCTTCAATAGTTATATATTTGGTACTGTTTGCAGGAACAAAGGGAATTTTAACAGTTATATTGTTACTACTTGCTTCTTTATGATAATATAATGTCATTTTACCACATTTAAAATTTAATAATGTAAAATACTCTATAAATATGATTAAATTTCATAAAAAGAAGAGTTTTAGAGAATTTAAGGAATTTTAAAATAAATTCTATTGGAATTAATTAGCATGATTTTAATAACTCTTATATATTTGATTAAATGTAATCAATTATTTCCAGCTTTTGAACTGATAAATCAAAATTACGCTCTGCAGATGAGAATTTTAAACCTGAACTCTTCTTTTTAACGTTTTTTAAGATAATTAGCCGTTTTGGAGCTGTTGCACCATATACTACGTCAGCCTGCTCTTCATAAACTTGAATAGCAATAGTGGCAGTTTTAGAGCTACCATTTATATACTTACGATATTTGGGTGTAACTTCAATATTACCCCCAAATTCGACCATTGTATCGATATCACCAAGTGTTATAAGGTCTTTGAAGCTTGCACTCAATGAACTACCTTTTTCAATCTGTATTTTTGCATAACTGAAATCTATTGTTTTTTCTTCCGTTTCTATCTCTTCTTTGACTTCTAATTCACTAGCACCGCCCAAACCTTTGATTGCGTAGCTATATTCTACAGCTATCATATCAGTACTGCTCGGAGCAATATTAAATGTTATTTTATTAAAAATACCTAAAATATCGTTTATATTATAATCGGTACCTATTTTTAGCTTTAAGCCATTTTTAGTTACTATTTCAGAGCCTGAAAGAACTTCGTTATTCGACAATGAAAACTCTGTTTTTGTACCGTCTGTAGTAATTATCTCTTCTTTAGAGTCTGCCAATAGGATAGCAAGCTTTCCACTAGCAGATATTGTCTTTTGGTCAGGTTTTTGAATTGCAATTACCATTCATTCACCTTTTTTTAAATATATTTGGTATATTACTTTGTCTTAAATATCAAATTTAATTCAGAATTTTCATATTCAATATTTTCAAGTATTATATCATATTTTTGCAAAATATTTTCTATAATACCTATTTTAGAATTTATATCGTCTAATTTAGAATCATTTAATTTTAAACTGTTAAATTGTTTAGTTTTTAATTTCAATTCTATATTCCATACGTTTTTATGAAAATTTGGTTTTGCACATACATACAGTTCAAATAAATAATCTGAAATTTTGGGATTAAACTGTGATTTAATTTCAATATCGTTATTAACAAGTTCTTTGTTTACCTTATCCATTAAATCGCAATATTCAGAATATTTAATCATTATAACAGTCTCCCGTAAGTTCTTTAAATCCACGGTCAATATCTATGGTTCCATTCTTTATTTCTTCTACAGAATTTTTGTATATTTCCAAATAGGCATTGGAATTCTCATCATATGGTCTCATATACAAATAACAGGCATAAAATGTCACTATATTTAAATTTTCAACGGAACAGACATTTATAGCGGTTTTTGCACATTCTTGAGCGAATTCCATATTAGAAAACTGTTCCAAATTTAAATATATCTTCATTTTGGAAATTACGTCATTTAATAGGATTTCTGTCATATTATCCCAATATAAATCTTTTTAATAAATTTAAGTCTTACTAACTTAAGCCATATTTAACTTTTTATGCTTAAATACCTTTTAAAACCATAACTCCGTTTTTATCATCAACAGATGGACAAATAGCCTGCGTAGCAATCAATTTGGTTTGAGTTTTTTCGAAAACTTCTAAATCCACAGATAGGGGCGTAGCCTTGTTAAATGTTACAATACTAGCATCATAAGGTACTAAAATAGCTGTATCTGAATTTAAAAAGTTAGATGTGTATATATTAGCTATAGTACCATCCAATTCCCGAATTGCTTTTAAACCATAGTCATTTAGCTTATTAAGATATTTTCTCTTACTTGTAGGCACTATCATGTTAATGGGAGCGGAACTGTATTCCATTATCTCAAATACTCCATCTTCTACATCTTCAACCATTTTATTGATTGTACAAGTGTCCCAGGTATTTGCAGTAACTTTTTCAGTACCATTTGCCACTAATTCATTTATACCGTGGTAATTTATTGATTTGGTTATTATTTTAGCCAAAATTATTGAAAATTTAGATATTCCTTCGTTTGTCATCATTCTAGTAGGTCTCACTATTTTAGCATTTAAGTCAAATATACGTTTTACATCGTCGGAAACTCCATAAGGTATATTTATAACTTCCATATCTGATTTATCCAATATTGTAGTATCATCTATGTTAATGGTTTCCGTAATGTACTTTCTACTTGCTGAATCGATTATTGATTCAGGCATTACTTTTTTAACCACGTCTTGTGAGTCTTTAATGTTTTGAAACCTTTGTTTGACTATTTTTTGTTGTTCAGGTGTTAAACCATTGGTCATACCATCACCCAAGTTATTTTAATCAGTTATTATCATTTATTATCATTTATTGTATTTTAGTTCATTTTATAACGTATTTATCTCAATTATCTAATTATCTAATTATTTAATTATCTCAATAAAACGTCTATATAATTGCCGGAAACACGTGTAACTTTAAACCCTGACCCTGTTTCTGATTTTATGGCGTAACCATCCACATTGGAAACTACATAATCGCCCATGTGCAATAGTGAAGATTCGTTAGTTTTAACGCGCTGAATACCCAATACGTAAACATTTCCAATGGATTCAGCTTCCATTTTGTTGGTTTTTGTATCATAAGTACCCTCATTGGATAATATACCGATTATATTGGTACCACTAGCTTTTAAAACACCATTTTGACCAATTGTAACAAAAGTGTTTGGTTCAATGCTTTCGGCTAATTTTACAGAAATTACATCCATATAATCACCTTAAAGTGTAATTTTAGGTTTTTTATAATAATTGGTAAATATTATGGACAGTACCACAATATTAAGTAATAATAATGTTAAAAATCCATATTTATTGATTTTAAGCTTTTAGAATTTGGATTTGGCAAATTATCTTCTTTAATTTTATTTTTAAATGATTTTATTTTGTAATTATTTAAATCGTCTCCCGAATTATTGAATTTATCAAAATACATTGATGCCATAATTTCGGTTTTTTCGTCAGATTTTTTTATAATTGTTTTTAATAAAGAATTATTTTTATTACAAAAATCTCTTAAAACTTCTAATTCTGATAATATACTATTTATTTTAGATGAACAGTCTTGAAAATCTTCTAAACTTTTATTTTCGTCTTTATCTTCATTATTTTTATTATCTTTATTATCGTTATTATCGTTATTATCGTTATTATTTTTGCCAGATTTTTTGTTTTTATCATTTAATGATGCCAATATTTCTGCAACATCGATATTTCCTGTTGATTTGGCAAATTCAACTTTGGGTATCGTTTCAAAACAAAGTGCTAAAGCTCGAATAATACCTTCCTCTCCCGAGGTATTTTCGTTGTATTCTATTGAACAGCCTTTTAAATTACTTTTTAAACCGTATATTTCTTCAAAAACTTCAACAACTGCGTAAAGTTCGTTTGTTTTTGATAGTATTATCTCGGAAACATGCCCAACTGCATAATTACTTTTTTTATCGTAATTATGGTCTATATTAACAGGTTTGCCTCTTAATGTTTCATAATTCTTAGATAGCCATTCTTCAGTTATTTCAAAGCCGTCTATATTGGTTATATTTAGAACAGGCAAGAATAATTTTTGCATTGTATGACCTTAACTCATTTTATAGATTTTAGTATTGAATGTTAGATTTTAGGTAAGATAAGTGTATTTGATAAAAAGTTATTTAAGAAAATTTATAAGAGGGTTTCTAAATTTTTTATTCTTTAAATGTCGTATTGACCCATATTCATAGGATTTTTACGATTATATCTATTTTACCCTCTAATTTTGATATTTTAGACTCTAACATTTGAATTTTTGCTTTTTAAGTCTTTTAATTCTTCATAAACATTATCTTTTTCGACAACTTCGGTTGCAATTTTGTTCATTTTAAGTTCTAGAACTTCTTTCTGAACAGCTTCAAACCTGAGGTCTTTTTTCATATTTTCTGCCTCGTCTCTGGCTATTGACCTTACAACATCTCTCGCATTTGATTTTATTTCGCTTCCGTCATCTTTTCTGCTAAATAAAGCCATATTATCCCTTTGATTTCGTTTTTATTTGTCTACTTAATCCGTTACATTGGTTTCCATACTATCACAGTTAACCAACGTAACACATTCAAGAGGTACATTAAGACTCTTTATAGTTTACTATTTTATCTTTGAATACTGGCCTATATATTTCTTAATTAAGAAATAAAGCATATATACTAATTTAATTAATATATAGATTAAATAATTACACTAAAATTAAAAAAAAAGATTAAATCGTATTTATTTTTATAGAATACTTACGATTGTCGTACTAAATTAAACCATGTTGGAGTTTATTATTGTTTAATTTAAAGTGGTGAAGTTATGAAAATTAAATCAAAAAATAACTGTAAAATAAGGGCTAATGAGCATACAACTTATGATGAGCATACGGATTATAAAACGGTTAAGAACTTTAGGGGATTAATATATCAAATTTTCATAAATTTGACAATGATTTCTTATGCCATTTACACTAATGACTTTAAATCATTTCTAAATTTTCTTATAGTTAACATATTGGTACTTAATTTTATTTATGCAGATTTTATATTCTATTATGTAGTAAAAACTGGTTCAAACGTATTGAATTTTTATAAAACTCATGCAAAATGTTCCCATAATGTATTTAATAGCGTAAATAACTTTTCGAATATTGAATTTCCAAATTCTTCTAAAATTACAGGCATTAAACCCATTCAAAACATTCAAAACATTCAACCTAACAAAGCCGTTAAAAAGGGTAGTCCAGACATCGAATCGTTTCAACACATCTAGGATACTAAGAATATTAAAAGTGTCTGGCGGGTTTATATTGGGGATTATGTTAAAAAATATGGTTAAAAAAAGTTTTGAAGCCCTTTTAATTCAAATTATGCGATATTATGGTATTAGCATACTTTTAACCCCATTATTGAAGTTTTTCATAGATTTACTTATCGATATACTATTAAGCTAACTTATTAAGCTAAATTATTAAGCTAACTTAAGCTAAATAAATGATTAATATTGGTATTACTACCGATATTCGGTATTTTGAAACTCTTAAGGTCATAACTAGTACAAAAACTGTATAATACGATAATAATACGAACAGAGGTGTTTTATGGCATTATTCAAACCTGCAAGTGAATTAAACGAACAAAATATGGAAAGCATGACTAGTATAAATAATATGGAAAGTAGGGAAAGCATAAAAAATCAACAAAATTCTAAGATTTTACAGTTTTTGTATAATTTAAATTCTGAAAATTCACCTGAAGCTACAATGAATCTTTTTAGGGATAGATTATTGCCTTATTTAGATTACCCCAAAGATATTATTCAAAAAAACCGTAAAATTAAGCTAATAAAGATTTTGGATGATTTATTTGGTGCACATAATAGCAATGGCGAGTTGGATTACTTAAGTATATTGGACTCTATTCACGATTTATTATGCAATAATCAAATAGTTGAGGTAGAATATACCTATATGATTCAAATTTTAAGTTTTTGCACCTATAATGTGGTATTATTCGATAAAAACCTTGATTTGCAGATAATATGTAATATTATTAAAGAATTATAGATAAGTTAGGATATTAAGCTAAATAAGTAATTTGAAATGAATTTTTAAATTTTTAAATTTTTAAATGTGGTGAATAGATGTATTTAAAAAATTTGGTGAATCATGCAATTGCTACTAAAACCTTCAACGCGTCAGAATTTTTTAAATTATGTTCGGAACTAGATATTAACTTTAAAACACTTTTTAAAACAAAAAGAGACCTTAAAAAAAATTTTAAGAATATTTTTGAGGAATTTCTAGAGAAAATTAAAAATATGGAAATTATAGCAAGATGCAAGTATTTGTTGGATTTGGATAGTATAACCCCTAAACAGGCTGAAATTCTAAAAAACATGAAAAAAAATTATTTGAGTACCATTTTAGTTGGTAAAGGGGGAGGTAAGGATTTCATGACTTCACTATTATTTAATGACGAACTTATTGACTTGGTATTGTCAGAAGTAAATTATACAAGAGTGGATTTTATAAATATTGCACCTAATGCCGATTTGGCACATAATGTATTTTTTAGGGAGTTTAAACAATGGTTTAACCGTTGTAAGCTTTGGAAAATATTTAAAAAGAGTGATAAATCCCCTATAAAAATCAATAGTACGTCAATTAAGATAGGTGAAATCGTCAAAATTACGAGTGGACATAGCCGTTCCGCTAGCTTTGAAGGTACAAACCCAAAATGTATCGTTATTGATGAGATTTCTGATGAAAATTTCTTAAACGCAGAGAAAATATTTTATCAAGCTAAATCTTCCGTTCAAACGCGATGGGGGAAAGAAGGAAAGGTTGTAATGATTAGCTGGACTCGTTTTCCTACCCCTAATCCATTAGATGACGTGGGTTACAAAATTTACTCTGAAAACCTAGGTATCGGCGAAGTATATAGTTTTAAGGGTGCTACATGGGATGTAAATACTTATCGTAGTAAATCGGATTTTGATGACGATTATACGCGTAATAACAGCCTTGCAAAGAAAATGTATGAATGTGAACCCCCTGAATTAAGTAATTACTTCATTAATGCAGAAAAATTAAAAAATTGCTATATAAATAGCATTAACAAAGATTATGCAACCTCAAGGTTCAAATGCGAACCATTATTTAGTTGGTCTCCAACTTACGACGATAACGATGGTAAAGTTAAATTAAATTTTAAATTATTATCTAATACAAAAAATAACGAATTTTTAAATAGTAATCTACAAAAAAGTATCGATTTGTACGTTCATTTTGATTTATCGATTAAACATGATAGTACGGGGATTGCAATAGCCTATTATGATAAAAATAATAATACGGTGAATTTGGCAAATTTGATTGAATTAAAGCCCACAAATAATCATATAGTGGATTATAATTCATTAGAAGAATTTATAAGTTATCTAAAAAGTAATTTCTCCTTAAAACTAAGTTTTGACCAATTTAATAGTCAAGCTTTTATTCAAAAATTTGGTGGCGAAAGAATATCAAAAAGAATAGACAATTGGAAAATTTTTCAGCAATTGGTTGAAAATAACGAACTTTTAATAAATTGTAAGCCCGAAATTTGGGATAAATTGTATTTACAGATACTACAACACCAAATTAATGAAAATAAGGTAATTTATTACGGTAAGAATAGCCCAGACTTAGCAGATTGCGTTGTTCCTGCAGTATATAATTGTTATTTGAATAATTCAAAAGTTATACCTTCAGATGTTTTAAATGAGCTATTGGAGGACGTTAGGCATTCTAATAATTATGATATCACAATACTATAGATAAAGAGAAATTTTATCATTACACTAAGAGATGGTGGTTATGAGATTAAACGGCATTCAAATTAAAGGTACTAGTAAAACTAGTAATGATACTATTGTTAATAATAATAATAATAATACTAATATTAGTAATAAAAATACTAAAAATACTAAAAATAGTATCAAATCTAAAAATAATGAAAAATACGATAAAGATTCGATAATATTAAATGGAAATCATACTATAGATATATCAAAGGATGTGGCGGTTAACATGGCACTAAAACAACTTTATTCTCAAGTTTTTACAACATATACTGTTACATCAAGTTTTAAATTGTCTGATAAAGAGATATCCAATATATCCAATATAATCGATTCAAAAAAAGACGAGTTAAAAAAAGCTTTATCTGATTACTTACTACGGGGAAAATGTATATTATATAGACTTAATCGTATTGACCCACAAGGAATTGAGTTAAGGATAAATAACGATATAAACCCGTCTAATTACGATAAAAGTGATAAAATTAAGCTTATTAATCAATTTAAATATCTTAATAAGCAGGAAGAATACTTCATAAAATATTCTGCGACAAAAGCACAAGGCAATTGGTGGGACGGTGATTTAAGTGACGTAAATGTGGTTATTGCTCCAAAATACGTTTGGAATCAAGTAGAAGCTGATGAATATTATTCTGATATCTATTTATCTGTTTTTAATAATCCAATTCCAATTCATGATACCATACAAGAGCTTTCTAATCATAAATATTCATTAGGCTGTAGTATTATGCCAAAAATGGCTGAAAAATCAGTAGTGCCCACAATTATAGCAGTTTCTGATGATGTCAACGCTTTGAAGACCGCCAAACTTGGTTTATCTAATTACCAGAATGGAACAAGGATTATTATACCTTGCAGTCCTGAAAAATTCCATTCTGAAACAATTTCGATAGGAAAAGATATACCGGTTGATTTACTAAGTTTAATGCTAGACCACTATGAATCAGGGATTTTTATGGGTTTAGGAACCAGTATTAGTATAATAAAAGCTTCAGGTCAAGAATTAACTACTTCAAGAACCATATATAAAAATTTAATGGGCATTATCCGAGGATATCAAGATGACGTTGAAAGGTGGATTAACGACCAGTTGACCAAAATGGGCTATCCTGATATCTGGATTAAATTTGCAAATCCTGACCCCGAATTCGAATCTGAGATAATAGAAAAAGCCAAAGAAGTAGCCGAGCTTAAAAAATCGGAATCAGAAACGGGTCACGATTATTCTACGCTTGTAGAACGTATATTTCCAAGTAATGAATACGGAGAGATGATGGCATCCTACGAGAAATCAAATTCCAATTATTACACCATTGAAGAAATAGATTCTATATTGAATGATTTAAGAGCAATGGATGAGGGAAAAACTAAAAACGAAGCAGGTAAAAAATCAGAAGATGTTAATTACCCAAATTGTAAAAAAATAGATTTGGAACAAAATTTAAACGATTCTGTTACTAAAAGAGATAAATATTTTGAGTTGGTGGATGAATTTAAACTTATTTCACAAAATCTATCTAAATCATATGGTCAGGATAATTTTGGTCAAATTTTTGATAATTTATTTTTGGAATATTTGATTCCTAAATTAAATTCTTTGAATTTATTTGAAACTTTAGACTATTATACGTTGGAAAAAATCAACAAAACATTTAAAAAAGAAATGGAAATTTATTTAAAAGACTCAAATGGTAAAAAAATTAAAAATATCCAAGAATTGAGCAAAGATACGGAAATAACCATCTTGCAAAATATTATATTTCGGAATATTTTAAGGGCTTATAACATAGCAATGATAAAAAAGTACTGGAAAAAACGAATAATGATAGTTTCAAAAGACGAACACTTTAAATTAAATGGTTTATCCTTTTTACCTTTTGAATATCCTGAATTATTACCGCCTTACGATTTAAATTGTGAATGTGGTATAATATACTTTGGAGATTAAATATGATTGATGAAAATAAAAGATATAAACAATTAAAGCTTGATTGTTTTTCATTTTCATCTAAAAATAATTTTAATCATACTTTTGATAATCAAAAGATACAGGATAAGCAAGATAAACAGGAGTTATCTGATGAAACTGATTTAGAATCAGAATACAACACTGATATTATAAAATTAAATTATATGGTCGATAAAGGAATATTGTTATTGGAAAATAAAGTTAATTCAAAAGATTACAATTTAATATCTAATTCAGTATCTAAATTATTAAAAATAAAGTATGAAATAATAAATTACAAGTCTAAAAATGATGAAAATAATGATTTAGAAGATTTATTTTTATAAACTTTATAAACTTTATAAAATTTTTACAAATTTCCCTAAATTTTCATCTAAAAAGTTTTTCAACGAATTTTTGTAAGCCTGCAACGGTCTTAAATAATTTTACTTTGTACTTAAACCCTGTTTTTTCAAATTCTTTAGAAACTTCGTCGAGTAAATCTGGTATCGGCAATGATTGAGGACATTCTTTTAAACATTTTCCACAATGGATACATTTTGATGCAACCTTAGGTTCTGAAAGAACGCCCCCTAATTGAGCAGTATATTTAAAATCTGCTTCCATTTTAGCACTTTTACTGTCAAATAAGTATTTTGAATTGTAAAGTTCAAAACATCTTGGTATATCGACGCCTACGGGACAAGGCATACAATAATTACAACTCGTACATTTTATTTTCATTCTTTTGTTGAATATCTCTTTCGCTTTTGAAATAATTTCTAATTCGTCTATATTCAAAAAATTAGGATTTGAAATGCTATTGGCTAACCTTATATTCTCTTTTAGCTGTTCTAGTGAGCCCATACCTGATAAAACACAAGTAACATTTGGATTATTCCATACCCATTTAAATGCCCAATCTGAAGGTTTTTGGAAATATTTGTGTTTTTTAGTGTATTCTTCAAAAATTTCAGTTATTTCTTTTGGGACATTATTTGCTAAATTTCCGCCTCTTAGGGGTTCCATTATAAATATACCCATTCCTTTGCGGGCTGCATATAATATTCCTTCCTCACCAGCCTGTAATTCATCGTCAAGATAGTTATATTGTACCATACACATATCCCAGTCATAATAATCCACTATTCTTTTGAATTCATTTAAATTATCATGAAATGAGAATCCAACGTATTTTACTTTCTTTGATTTTTTTATGTCGTCTAAAAATTTTAATATTCCTAAATCTAAAAGCTTATCCCAAACATCTTTAGTTAAACTATGTATAAAGTAATAATCAATACAATCGGTCTGCAACTTGTTTAATTGAGTATTCAGTATTTTGTACATGTCTTCTGACTTTTTTACGTCCCAAGGGGGTAATTTAGTAGATATACTTACTTTATCTCGATATTCTGGATTTTTTGATAAAAAATTCCCTAAAAATATCTCACTTTCTCCAAAGTGGTATGGAAAAGCTGTATCAATAAAATTAACCCCGTTATCTATTGCATAAGTTAACATTTCTTCAGATTTTGCCTTATCAATTCTACCGTTTTTTAATGGAAATCGCATGGCTCCAAAGCCTAAAATTGATAATTCTTCTCCCGTCTTGTTTAATGTTCTAAAATTCAATATACCACCCGTAGATAACCATTGTACATTAAGGTTATGACAATAACTCGTAATTTATTGTATTATAGCATTATCGTATTTGCCGTATCCGAATAATAAAGATGATAACGAAGTTAACAATAGCATATATAAATTATTATAAATTTAATATACTTATATATGTTATTATTTAAGGTATCTAATTAACCTATTTAATTAACAATATATGCCGTATATGTGTTATTTTTGAACTCTATTTTGTATTAAAAATAATTTAAAGCGATATTGTTATATAATTTGTTAAACTACTAACATATTTATCCTATTTACGTTTAATAAATCTAAAAATGTAAATTTTAGAATATGATATTAATGTATAACTTTATAAGAAATAGGGTATAGTATAATAATTTATAATATTAAAAAGGTGATTTAATGGAATTATTAACTGAAAAAGACATGGATAAAATCGAAGAAGTCGTTAAAAAGAGATATGGTAGAGTCCCTTACATAATAGAAAGAATGGCTGAAAATCCAAAACTTTTGGTTTCAAAAGTTAATTATGACGAAGCTGTAGTAGACGATTACAAACATCTTGATGCAAAAACCGTTGAATTAATTTCAATAGCCGTAGTATCTGCTTTAGGTTGTGAACATTGCATAGATTTCCACATTGACGCAGGTAAAAAAATGGGAATAACAGATGAGCAAATCATGACAGCAGTTATGGTTGCAGGTTCACTTGCAAATTCTGCGGTTTTATCAAAAGCTACACGCTCCATGCAAAAGATAAATCAATTTTATGGAAAAGAATAATTTCAATGTAATAAAATAATAAAAAAATATAAAATAAGTTATACAAATAGGACAGCTAGATTTTAAGTAAGGGATATTTATGATAAATACATTTGACGAACCGACTTTAATAATGATAATAATATTTATGGGCTTAGTAACTTATATTCCTAGAGTTTTGCCTATTGTTTTATTAAAAGAGGTTAAATTGAGTCCTTTTTGGAATTCATTTTTTCAGTATATGCCCTACTGTGCATTGAGTGCATTAATATTCCCTAATGTATTATACTCCACAGATAGTATGACTTCAGCAATATTTGGTGCCATTATAGCCATCATACTGGCATATAAGCGTGTAAATGTTATAATTGTTATATTTGGGGCAATATTGGGGGTTTATATTTTCCAAAATTTCCTATCTTCGATATTAAGTTTATAAAATAAATTATATACTTCAATTTTAATTTTTAATTTTAAAAATGAATACTTTTTTAAATATGGTTTAAAATAGCTTAAAAAAAATAAAGTTATAATGTTGTAAAGTTATTTAATTCTATAAAATAATTATAGAATTAATTATTCAGCATCTGCACCGAATACTTCAGATAATGGTTTAGGACCTTCAACAACTTTCATGTTGATTTGAACAACTTCTAATGAGATTGTGTTTCCTCTGATGCTTTTTCTTCTTCTGATTCCATCGTCTTTTGGGTGGTAAGCAGGTCCTTGTCTTAATAATACTTTTTGTTTTGCGTTACCGTGTACATCGTGTCTCATTGCGAAACCACATTTGTCACTACCGCCTGTAATTACTAATTTGAATCCTTCTAACTCTACGATTGAACCGTCGATTTCGTCACCGATTTTTTTACCGATTAAAGCTCTGCTTTCTATTTCTTTTTGGAATGTTTTACCTTCTTTAGGGTCTGCGATAACAACTTTAAATGCCATGTTTTCACTCTCTTAGTTTTATAATTTTATAATTTTAGATATTTTATTTTAGATATTTTATATTAGATATTTTATATTAGATATTTTATTTATTTTTACGTTTTTTATTTACATATGATTTCAATCATATAATTTTAATTTAATTAGTTACTCCTTTTCCGCAATATGTAACTAATTCACCTTGGCCGTTATTCTACATATATGTGTTTCCGATTTTCTCTTGATAACCCGTCTTGATAATATATTGTACTATTATTTTTATACTTTTGCATTTTTGAAGTATATTGTAGTATAACTTAGTATGTGAGTTATTATGTAAGTTAAATATATAATGAAAACTTTATTATACTTAAATTCGTTATTTATACTTAGATACATTAAATTTAAATATTCATTTTTCAAATATTAATACAATCACTAATACAATCACTATTGATACAAGTATTACAATATTATGTTATTAAATTTAGTTTAATACTTTATAAGAGGTAAATTATGAAAAACGTTTCAATTGGTTTATACGGCAATTTCAAAGATGCAGGAAAAGAAATTGGAAAAAAGGGAACTTCAACAGATATAACTCTTTATAACTACAAAAAAGACGACGATTCCGTAGTTTATATTGAGCCTACAAGATATCCTGAAAGAATTCATCCTTTAATTTATACAATAAATATGACCGAATATGCACTTTTATTTATCGATGAATTAACCCCCGATATTGCAGAAACCTTATTGGCACTCGATATGTGCGGAGTTAAAAGAGGATTCATTGTAGCTGGTGAATACATCGATTTAGAGCAGTTAAAAGCAATACTTAGTGTTACTTCAATGAAAGACTTTGAAATAATTGAGAAAGATTACATTGTTATCCGTGAAAAAATGGCGGCATTGCCTGAAGTAAAACCTGAAGGCGAAGAAATTCAAAAAATACCGATAGACCATTTCTTCTCTGTTAAAAGTGTCGGTACTGTGATATTAGGTAAAGTGGATAAAGGAGAAGTAGCTGTTCACGATAATTTAACCATGTACCCAACAACAAAGAAAGCAATGGTTAAAAGTATGCAAGTTCACGACAAAGATGTTAAAGATGCTCCTAAAGGTTCAAGAGTAGGGCTTGCATTGAAAGGTGTTTCTGTAGACGATTTAGACCGTGGTATGATATTATCTAAAGATGAATTAAACGTTTCAGATGAATTAAACGTTTCAATGAAGTGGAACCCATATATGAATAAGGAAGTAAACGCAGGCGAAGGTTACCAAGTTGTAATTGGTTTACAATCAGTAAGTTGTACTGTAGAAGAGAAAAACGGCGATGATTTAAAATTAAAATTGTTAAAACCTGTAGTTTATGAAACAGGCGATAATTTGGTACTTTTAGACGGAAGTGCAAAAGTTAGAATTATGGGCGTTTCAAAAATTCAGTAAATCTAAAAGAATAATATAAAAATAATATAATGTAAGATAAAAGTAAATTAATAAAAATTAAAATAATAAATACTAATCAAAATAATAAGGGTGTGTCTATGATACTTTTAAACGAAGATACCAGAGTCATTGTTCAAGGGATTACTGGAAATCAAGGTAGATTCCATACAAAAAACATGTTAGAAGCAAATACAAATGTCGTTGCAGGTGTAACACCGGGTAAAAAAGGTCAAAATGTTCAGGGCGTACCAGTTTTTGATTCGGTTTTGGAAACTGTTGAAGAATATGACGCTAACGCTTCAGTAATATTTATTCCAGCACCTTTTGCAAAAGATGCAGCTTTTGAAGCTATTGACGCAGGTTTAAAGTTAGTTACAATTATAACAGAGCACATACCTGTCCAAGATGCCATCGATATTGTAAATTATGGTAAAAAATGCGGTGTTGATATCATAGGGCCTAATACCCCAGGTTTAGCATCTCCAAAAGTTGGAAAAATGGGTATCATACCAATGAGTGTTTTAAAAGAAGGTAACATAGGGATGGTTTCGAGAAGTGGAACTTTAACCTACGAGGTTGCAAACCAATTAACTCAAAATGGGCACGGACAGTCAACTTGTGTTGGAATAGGTGGCGACCCAATCATTGGTTTAAGATACATAGAAATATTGGAAAGATTTGAAAAAGACAACGAAACAGACGCAATTGTTATGATAGGGGAAATTGGAGGCTCTGCTGAAGAAGAAACAGCTGAAAAATTAATCCATAAGATGAAAAAACCTGTAATTTCATACATTGCTGGACAATCTGCACCTGAAGGAAAAAGAATGGGTCATGCTGGTGCAATAATTGAAAAAGGAGCTGGAACTGCACAAAGTAAAATGAAAGCACTCGAGGAAGCTGGTGCATTAGTTGCTAAGAAAATTTCAGAAATCCCTACTTTAATAAATGAAGTAATTTAATATTTTTATTAAATATTAATTTATTAAATATTAATTTATTAATACTGATACTCATCATATAATATTTTTATAACTTTATAACTTTATAACTTTATAATTTTTATAACTTTGAATTATGATTCTTAATTTTAATTTAGTTTTAATCTAGTTTTAATCTAGTTTTAATCTTATCTGAAACAATGAATCATATGTTATATTTAAATAATTAAAGGAATCATATACATCTAACGTATACATTACTCGCTAAGATTGTGAGGGGTAATAAATGGACATATTGGCTATTGAAATAATTATCTTGTACTTAATATTTTTAGACATGATAAGAGAAACACATCGACGTTATATATACTATCAAGCTAAACAAGTTTGTAAAAAATTAGATGCACACGGGTTGCATTATGTATTACTTGCTTTTTTTTATAAGTACTTAGATTATAAAATATACGATTTTTATTATGTTTTATCGTGGGGGTTATATCGATTACATTTAAACAACTATATCTTTAAATTAACGCCTAAAAAATTTAGTAATGCAAGTTTAAGTGCAATTTTGGAAGATGTTATCAACTATATTCAACAGAATGAATCTATTAAAGAATACGGGGGAACTTTAAATTTTAAAATTAAAAAAGGAATCCGAGAAACCCATGGAAAATGTATTCTTAGTATTAATCTCGAGAATTCAAACGAAACTGAAAATCTAAAAAATAATTCTAAAATTTGGAATAACGTCATTGATTCGGACAACGAAAATTTTAGTTATACAATATACGAAGAAATTTCCGAAGAAATTAAGAGCGAGCTCGAAAGTAAATTTAAGTATTTCCAAGATAATGTATTGGTAATAGTATGTAACAGAGAAATTTACTAACGTCCATTTTGTTTACTATTTTTGGTTATTTATCTTTTATTCTTTTTTAAAATAAGTATATTAAACTAATCAATTTCAATTTTTCGATATTTATGTAGTTATATATATCATAATTTACGTATATATCATAATAAATTAAAAATTTAAGTTACGTTACATTATTAGATTATAAATAGTGATTCATATGGAGCATAATAAACTAGAAAATGAAAGTATAAATCGATTAATCCTAAGATATGCAATTCCCGCCACCGTAGGTATGTTAGTTAATGGAATTTACACTGTAGTAGACGGTATTTTTGTAGGGAATTACGTAGGTTCTTACGGATTAGCTAGCATATCTTTTGCTTGGCCATTTTTGATATCTATATACGGTATTGGGATTATGTTTGGTTTGGGGGGCTCAACATTAATTTCAATCAATTTAGGTATGAAAAAGAAAGATGAAGCCGAAAAAATTCTCTCAACCACATTTTTATACATGATAATTGTTTCAGCAATCATAATGTTAACAGGAATGCCCATAACGGAATTTTTATTAAAACTTATTGGGGCTGAAGGTATATATTTCGTAGAAGCTTTAAATTATTCCAGTGTATTTATATACGGAGCCATAATAACCTTAAGCGCAGTAGCATTCGATAGTTTAATTAGAAATGACGGATTCCCTAAGAAAGCAATGTATGCAATGGCTACAGGCGCCATATTAAATATTATATTGGATGGTTTATTCATAGCAATCTTAAATTATGGAATAATGGGCGCAGCAATTGCCACATTATTATCTCAATGTGTGGTGTTTATTATATACCTTGAGCATTTCCTTTGTGGTAAGTCAAATTTAAGATTAAAATTGCTTGAAAAATTTGATAAATTTGATAAAAAGAAAAATGACACAATTAATTCCGTAAATGATAATTATAAAAATAAAAAAGAAGAATTAATGGGTTATCTAAAAAATACACATGCCGTTAAAAAAATAATATTTGCAGGTTTTTCAGGATTTTTAGGCGAATTTGCGTTTGCATTATTGGTATTTATCCACAATATGCAATTTTTAGCCTACGGAAGTTCTTTGGACGTTTCGGCATTTACCACAGTTTCTTACGTATCCGGTTTAGCATTTTTCGTAATATTTGGTCTTTCTATAGGTGTTCAACCACTTATAAGTTACAACTACGGTGCTGATAAAATCGAGAGGGTAAGAGAAATTTTCAAAAAAGCCTCTTTAATAAATTTAGGGCTAGGTTTTATGATATTTGCAATAGTGTATAGTTTTACAGAGCCATTGGTACGTTTATTCAATAGTTCGGATATTTTATTCATAAATACGTCAATATTTGGATTAAAAATACATTCTCTGTACTTTATAGTAGTGGGGATTACATTGGTATGTATAACTTACTTCCAATCGGTTTATAAGTATAAAACATCTGTATTATTAATGTTATCTCGTTCTACAATATTTTTAATACCTTTAATCTTCATATTACCGCAATACTATGGCATAACAGGAATTTGGTATGCTATGCCTATTGCAGAGTACATTGCTTTGATTGTTTCATTGATACTCGTTAAACATCATCTTTTTGATTGTAAGAAGTTTGATAAATCGGAAATTAAACACGTAGACGAATAATACATAAAATATTATGGAAAGTGGCATATTATAAAATCAAAGAATATATTGAATAAAATTAAAAATAGAAATATTTTTTAATTTATTTTTTTAGTTTATTTTTTCAGTATAATATTATTTATTTTTCCTCATCTCACGGATGTGTTTTATTAATAATTCAGGATTTTTTTCATCTTTTTTAATTATTAAATTTTCTTTTTCGTCATTCTGATTATTTTCGGTAGTTAAGGCTGTTTCCACAGTGGTAGTACCTTTTAAACTAGTTATTTTAATTTTTCTTTCTTTTTTGATTTCTGTAATCTTTTCGCCTGATTCTTGGAGGCTATTTTTTAGTAATTTAGCAAGAGGATGCTCTGATTCTAAATCAAATAATTTTCCGTTAAATCTTCTACCGATAACATAAACTTCAGCACTTTCGCCCCTGGAAGCTTTTGGTTTTGTGGTGATAACTTTATCAAAGTATGTACTAACTAAATCAGTATATTTATTGAATAAATCACCTTGGAATACTTTAACTACAAAGTTTCCACCTTTTTTTAATACCCTAGTGGACGTCATAAGTGCCATTGTGGTTAATATCAATGAGCAGGTGTGGTCAACATCCCAAACCCCACTAACGTTTGGTGAAGCATCGCAAATTATTACGTCAGGATTTCTTGGTAAATGAGATATTGCTTCCTTAAGTATCTCTTCTTTGGTCATATCGCCCCTAATAGCGATTACGTTGTCGTAATTAAGAGGTTTAACTTTTTGAAGGTCGATACCTACGACAAAGCCATCTTCACCTACTATTTCACGAGCTGATTGTAGCCAACCGCCAGGTGCACAACCTAAATCAATCACTACGTTGTCTTCCTTAATAAAATTAAATTTTTCATTCAGTTGGAATAATTTGTAGGTGGCTCTTGACCTATATTGATTTTTTTTAGCCAAATTGTAGTAGAAATCTCTTTTTCTTTGAAGTACCCATCTTTTATCCTTTTTTCCCATAATTACACCTTTATCTTTAATTTTTATAGTTAAATCTTATTTTTAATTTTTATTATTAATTTTTATAGAGTTTGGAGCATATCTTAATACTTCATAGAAATATATCGGGAATACTCTTCACCATCTTTTAAAATATAATTTAAAGTATGTTAATTAAAACAGTAACGCATATTAAATTATAAATAAATATTAAATCAACAAAATTGTATGCTTTAATCGTACATTAACCATTAGCTGTTATTATATATAAATATAAATAAAAAATATATAATAAACTATACTAAACTAGGTTAAATTAAATTAAATTAAATATTAAACTATATTAGGTTAAATATTAAATTATATAAGTTATAGTGTTTAATTAAATTTCATAGTTATTTGGTGAAACATGATTAAATTAATTTATACTGGCGATATAACTTATTCTTCTGGTTTAAAACCACTTTCTGCGTCTTCCTCTGTAACATATATAGAAGAAATGACAACAACTGAAAAAAACATTAGGATAGTTATCGATACATCTACAAAAGATAAAAAAGAGTTTTTAATAAATAAATTTAACAATTTGGGCGTAAAACTTGAAAATATTGATTATATAATCAATACTCATCATCATCATGACCATGTTGAAAATAACGACTTATTTGAAAATGCGAAAATTATAAACTACAGTAATTACAAAGATTTTGAAGAGAAGCTCTTAAAATATGGAATAAAGATTATTGAAGTTTTAGGGCATACAATGGATAGTATCGCAGTGATATATGGTGATTATATAATTTCTGGTGACGCCATACCTGTAAAGAACAATATTTTCAAAAATTTACCTCCCAAGGTACATATCAATAAAGAATTAGCGACAGAATCCTTAAATAAAATTAAAAATTTACGTAAGAATATCATAACTGGACACGATGGTTTATTGAATATTGAAGATTACGTTGATTATTAAATAAAAAAATAATAGCTAATAACTACTAATAAAATAAATAAAATAAATAATATAAATAATATAAATAAAATAAAGAAAATAAACTAAATTAAAACAATATACTACGATATAATCGTATTAATTGATGGGATATAATGATATTGACCTTTTTAGGAACTAGTGCTTCAGTACCGACCAAAGAAAGAGCACATACTGGATTAGCTTTAAGATACAATGGTGAATATTTCTTATTTGATTGTGGAGAAAATATCCAACGTCAAATGATGAATACGAATGTATCGCCTATGAAAATAAATAATATATTCATATCTCACTTACATGGGGACCATGTTTTAGGATTAGGCGGTTTATTGCAATCAATGGCGTTATCGAACAGAAAAAAAACATTGAAAATATATGGACCTCCAAAAACGGCAGAAATGATTGAATACATTTTAAAAATAGGTTATCATTCAATTAGTTATGAAATAGAAGTTATCGAATTGGAATTAAAGCCAAATAAGATAATTTCAACCAGTAAGTCAGGTAATGGCTATGAAATATATTGTTATCCTACTAATCATTCGGTACCTTCACTTGCATATGTATTTAAGGAATTAAAAGCTCCCAAAATGGATATGAATAAAGTTAGAGAACTTGGAATTGAAATAGGTTCTAAATTAAAAGATTTAAAAGATGGAAATAGTGTAGAAATAGAAGTTTTTGAAAACGGACAAATCATTACAAAAACCATAGTGCCTGAAGACGTGCTAGTATCAAATACAGAGGGCGTATCTTTTGCGTATTCTGGAGATACAAGACCAGTTTATAATTTTGCAAAATTTTTAAATGATTTAAATTGTAAAGTTTTAGTCCATGAAGCAACTTTTGATAGTTCACTTTTAGAAAATGCGTTAGAAACCATGCACTCTACTTTTGAGGAGGCTTTGAAGATTTCAGAAATTTCAGGAGTTAAACAGTTGATTATAACCCATATATCGGCTCGTTATAGGTCAGTTAAGGCATATGAAACCGAAATTAATACTTATTTGGAAAAATCTACTTTGCACGGCAAAAGCATTAAAATAGAAATTGCAAGAGATTTTATGGAATATGACTTAAAAAAATTGAAAGTTTTAAATTCTGATAAATAATTATAAATTAATATAAAATAATATAGCATATTATAACTTATTATAACTTATTTAAAAAATAGAGGTGTTTGTTAAATGTATTTTGAACAACCCGGTGTAGAAAACACGGAAGAAACTTTAAAATGTACAATAGATAGATTGAAAGAAGATGAGTCCCTTAATGACGTTGTATTGGCATCTACAACAGGTACGACAGCTTTGAAGTTAATAGATATGATAAATAACTCAGGAATTAATAGAAAAATAAATGTAGTTGCAGTAACATATCACCAGGGATTTTCTGATGAAGATGTTAACCCAATGACTGAAGAAACAGAAAACGAGTTAAAAAGTAATGGTGCAAAAGTAGTAAGGGCTACGCACGCTTTGAGTGGTGTTGAAAGGGGCATTTCCAAAAAATTTGGTGGATATGGCCCTGTGGAGATAATAGCAGAAACTTTAAGGACTTTTGGACAAGGTTTGAAAGTAGCATACGAAGTAACGGTTATGGCTGCTGATTCTGGTTACATATCAACTAAAAAGGATATAATTGCATTGGGTGGCTCAAGCAAGGGTTCAGACTGTGCAATAATTATAAAACCTGCAAATATGAATAACTTTTTTGAAATTTCGTTAAAAGAAATAATTTGTAAGCCCAAAAATAAAAAGAAAACTATATAATTAATTTATAATATATTAGAATACCTAGTAGGTATTAGTATTATAAATATTTCTTTAATTACTAATATTTTGGATAAATACGATTATATAGTAAATTTTACAATATATTAATTAGAATCTTTTATAATTGTATTAGATTATATTTAAACTACATATATTTATTTTAAAATTATATTTATTAATTATCGAGGGTATGATACAATGAGCTTTAAAGACGTTAAGTTAACAGAAATGGTAGAATTACACGGTTGAGCTTGTAAATTACCAAATACTGAGCTTGAAGTACTTGTTAAAGGTATAGTAGATGAAAAAGATATTAAGAATGCTAAAGTAGGTTTAGGTGACGATTCTTCCGTTATAATCAGAAACGGAATGGCAATTGCCAAAACAGTTGACGTATTTACGCCTATTGTAGATGACCCTTATACGCAGGGAAAAATAGCAGCTTGTAACTCCACGAGCGACATTTACGCAATGGGGCTACTAGACGTAATTGGGGTACTAGTAATAATGGGAATACCTATGAATCTCCCGATTGAAGCCGCAAGGGAAATGTTAAGAGGTTTCCAAGACTTTTGCAGAGACAATGAAACATCTATTATAGGCGGTCACACTATATTGAACCCTGTACCCATAATTGGCGGTTCTGTAACTGGCATAGGTAAAGAAGAAGACGTTTTGATGAAATCTGGTGCAAAACCCAATAGTACTCTTATCTTAACAAAACCTCTTGGAAATCAAACTGCTATGGCGTTATCTCGTGTTACTGACGAATATTTGGATATGTTAGACTTGGATAAATCCGAAATTACTAGAATTGTTGATTTTGCGGTTGAATTAATGACTTTATCCAACAGAAAGGCACTTTTAGTCTTAAGAGAACTTGAGGATGAATTGGGTATAAAAATAGCTAATTCAATGACTGATGTAACCGGTTTTGGCATATTAGGACATTCTCAAGAAATGGCGGAGCAAAGTGGCGTAAATATTATAATCGACGCATTACCTATCATTAAAGGTACTGACGAATTGGCATCTATGTTTGGACACGCTTTAATGACTGGTAAGGGTGCTGAAACAGCCGGCGGGTTGTTAATTTCAGTAGATTCAAAATATGCAGACGATTTAATTAAAAAACTCCACGATAACGATTCATACGCTTTTAAAGTAGGTAAAGTTGTCGAAATAGGAATTAGTGACGAAAATAGCAATACTGATAATAAAACAAATCAATCAAATGACATAAAACAAGGAAAAGCTCAACTATCCGATGATTTTAATGTAATCAACGTTTAATCGCACATACAACCATTATTTATCCTAACCTTTTGGAGGATTTTTAACTGGTTGTAATACTGATTTTAAATAATATTTTAAATAATATTTTTAGGAGTCTAACTTTTTTAACAATGTATTAAATCTACTAAATTTATTAACTCCATATTATATGTTAAAATTATTAAAAATTATTAAAAAATAATATTTTGGGGGAATTACAACTATTCTAAGTAATGACTAATTTAATACAAGGGGATTTATTGTCCTTACATAATCTATAGATTATTATAGATTATTATAAATTATTATAGATTATTATAGATTATTATAGATTATTACCTATTTTTTAAAGAAATCACTATAATTTTTTGAGACTATAATTTTTTCATCGTTTTTATTTTTAAGATTAATTTCAAATTTAAGCGTTTTGGGGTATGCAATTCCGTTACTTTCAATGTGATTTCTTACATCTTCAATAACTACATTTAATTCGTCGGTTATTGATTCATTTGTATTTTTATTAGTACTGTATGCAATATATAACTCTTCTTTATCGTTATTATAGCTTACAACAGATACTTGAACGTCTGAATTTATCCTTGCTTCTAAATATTTTAAATTTAACTGTTTACCACTCTTTTGAGGTATATTGACGTCATCGTCACCGCCGATACATCCTGAAAACGATACTGTAACACAAAGATAAAATAATATTATGGGGATAGTAACAAGTTTTTTAAAATTCACATACTCACCTCACTAATATATTGTCATTTGGAGTATATAACCTTTACATATAATCATAATACCATCAATAATACTATCCCATTTTATAAAAGACTATTTATCTTTTTTTGGAAAGGCATATGCGCTAATTAGTGCAGATATCAACGTAGAAAAGATAATTATCCAACCAACCGATAGATAATTCGATAAAATCATCGAATTTACCAAATTAATTGAAGAACCAACTATTAAAGCGACTATAACTATTTTTAATACTTTTCGAGAGTCTTTAATTGCGGGAATTAATAAACCAATGAACATCGCATATAATGCAATACCCAAACAAGATTGGACGGAGGAAGGCAACCCTTCTGCCACGTAAACCCCTAAAAATGTTCCGAAAACCCATGCCATAAATCCAATTAGATTTAAAGATAATACGTATTCAGGACATAGCTTTTTAGGGACTATATTACCCAAATCATCTGTATGGTTATTATTTCTGTTATTTTTAGTGTTTTTTAATGAAGCGACTACGAAAGATTCGTCAGTTATACCAAAAGATAGTGCACTTAAAAACTTTCTAGATTTGTGTCGATAATCCATCTGTTGAGATAATGATGAGGATAGCAATAAATGCCTTAAATTTAATATAAAAGTCGTGATTATTATTTCAAAAGATGAAGAACCCAAAGCAATTAGATTTACCCCTATAAATTGACTTGCACCTGCAAATACAATAACGGACATTAATATACATATATAGTCTGGAATACCTATAGATTTCGCCAATATTCCAAAAGCAACTGCTATGGGTATGTAACCAATGGATATTGGTATTGCATCTTCAAATCCTTCAAAATAGCTATGGTATTTACTATATTTTTCATCATTTTTATATTTTTTAAAATATAAATATTTCTTATATCCTTTATAAGTCTTACTTTTACTTTTGTTTCCATCCATATTTTCATTATTTGTAGTTTTATTTCGCATAGAATCCCTATTATCCCTTAATTACTAATTAGTTAATTAGATTATTTAAAAATAATTTAAATAAATTATTCTAAGTTATTTAATCAATTTATTTTTATTATCTTAGTATGGTAGTATAATATTATAGTATTATCTTATTATTTTAATTTATTTGGTTACTAAATTTATTTCAAATATTTCAATATTTCTTCCGAACCTTCGGTAGGCTCCACAACTCCCCCGTACACTTTTTCAACGATTTCGTCGATTTTTTCAAATTTGTAGGTCTCATTGTTTTTACAGGCTTGAATAACCATCGGACATTCCAGGAAATCTGCACTATTAATTAGTGTATTTTTTTTAATAGGGAACAAACTCAGAAAATTCACTATATTTACGTTGTTTATCTTATCGAAATCCGTCATAAAATGATTAAATATTAAATTTTTGTACCCTTCTCTTTTACAATGGTCTAAAAGTGTAAATAAATATCTATTACATAATTTTATGCAAGGATTATCATTTATAGCGCTAATTATTTCCTCAGATTCTATTTTTTCCATTTGTATGTAATTATGATTTAAATTTTTATTATTTGATAAGTTATAGGTCTCAATATACTCATTAATTTTACTTTTACTCTTATGTGGTAATATTACAGTATTTCCAGTATCTATGGTAGCACAATCGATATTAAAATACTTTGAAACGCTATTTAGACCTGCTAAATCGTATTCGCATTGAATTATGTATAAAGATTTATCCGAAAATTTACTTTCAAATTTTGAAAAATCCAAACCTCTTTTTTCCAAAAATATAATAGATTCTTTAGTTTTTTTATGTAATTTTTCTATATCGGATATATCTTCAACTCTAATTATTAAATTTTTAAATAATTCGTAATTTAAAGTATTTTTAGCCCTATTTTTACTTTTACCCTTACTAATAATTTTAGATTCCATATTTCTAATTTTTATTTCGTCTAATTTCCTTAATTTTCTAGAATTATTTATTTTTTTAATAATAATTTCTTTATTGTAGTTTTTTCTAAATTTATCAATATTTTTATTATCATTTATTGAATAATTGTACGTATCAATTAGATAATTAAGTAATTCATTACTATTAACTATTTTTTCCCTTAACTTGCCGATTACCCAACCACCAGGTCCAATAATCCCCGATTTATCGGTTCTAGTAGATGTGTACAAATATAAAATAATTTTCCCATTATTGTTTACATTATCCACTTTTTTAAATTCGTAGTCCAATATGCTAAAATTTAATATTTCAAGACCAATTTCGTCCCTGATTTGAAATATATTTTTTGTTAAAAATGAGATAAAATTTTCCTTGTAATCTTCTCTTTTAGCACATTTTGAATCGCATTCGTGGTAAGCTCTTTCGTATTCCACAAATTCACCCTTATTGTCTATATATATTGATATTTTAATTAGCTAGTTTATTAATTAGCTAGTTTATTTAATTTTTTGTTGCTTGCTTTTGGTTGTTTTACTTGCAATCAAGTTATTTAATCAATTTATTTAACTTAAACTATATCAATTTTTTTGAATTTTGCATCGACGACAATATGCCAAACTCCAGGCGAGTATTTTTTTATGCGCACAATTTCGTATTTTTGAAGTTCAAACCCGTAAATGCTTCCAATAGATTTCAGCTGTTCAATAGGGCGACTTTCTATAAGTTTTTCTGGTACTGTGTCGTGATAGTGTATAGTTCCATTATTCCCTAATAATTGGAATGCTTTTTCCAAAAATTCATTTGTTTTAACAACATAGCCCATTAAAATCCTGTCTGCTTTTATATTATTGTTATTGTTATTTTTATGAAAATGAAAATTTCGATTATCGAGGTTAATAGGTACGACAATATCTTCAACTTTGTTTAATTTGACATTTTTGCACAAATAATGATATGAATTAGGATTTAACTCCAAAGCATAAATTTTTTTGGGTTTTGAATATTTTGCAAGTGGTATTGTAAAGTAACCAATACCTGCGAACATATCAACGATTATTTCATCGCTATTTGATTTATTTGCAATCCTTTTTCTTTCTTCGAGATTTCCCATACTCCACATAATTTTTGAAGCATCAATACTAAATAAACAGCCGTGTTCTTTGTTTATCGTCTCTGTTTCGGTGCCATATAATATTTTGGTTGTAGGAACTCTCAAATCACCGGTTATATGCGTTTCATATTTTAAAATTGTTTTACAATTAGTTCTTTTTACTAGTTCTTTTATTTCTGATTCGTTTAAATCATTTTTTACAATTAATATGTCTCCTATTTTTTGATATTTTAATTTTTTAATGTCAGTCATAATTTTAGCTTCCGATTAATATATACTAGTTAATATTTACACTATTTTATCTATAAACTTTAATATACATTATTGTATAATAAATTATTTGATTAATTATTTGATTAATTAACTTTAAATACTAATTTTCAGTACTATTTATAATATAATAATGGTATCGTACTATCAATTATGCGGTAATACTAATCAGAATTTAAAGAAAAGGATTGATTATAATGGCTAATGAAAGAAATAATAAAAATAATAAAAATAATAAAAATGCCCCTAGTAATGGGCGATTTGATAAAGCAGAAGTTTTAAAAATGGCAGAGCAAGACTTTGAGAAAGCTTGGAAAGAAACAAAAGACTTGATAAAGCCTAAAAGGATTTCAAATAGATATCCTAGGTTAAAACCAACTTATGGAAAAACTCACCCTATTAACGATACTATAGAGAGTTTAAGACAGGCTTATTTAAGAATGGGTTTTGAAGAGTATATGAACCCAGTAATTGTTGATGAAAAAGATATTTACAAACAGTTCGGACCTGAAGCAATGGCTGTTTTAGATAGATGCTTTTATCTAGCGGGTTTACCACGACCTGACGTAGGTTTAAGTGACGAAAAAATAAAAGCCATCAAAAACTTAGGCATAGACCTTGATAAAGCGGTTAAAACTGCAGATACTAAAAGTACTAAAAATAAAACGTTAACTGGTAAGGAAGCATTACAAAATATATTGCACGGATATAAAAAAGGAACACTTGATGGGGATGATTTAGTTCTCGAAATATCAAGCGCACTCGAAATATCAAGCGAAATGGGTTTAAAAATCTTGGATGACGTTTTCCCAGAGTTTAAAGAACTTAAAGCGGTAGCTTCAAGTTTAACTTTGAGAAGTCACATGACATCAGGATGGTTTTTAACAGTATCTGATTTAGTTAAAAAAAGAAATACACCTTTTAAATTGTTTTCTATCGATAGATGCTTTAGGAGAGAGCAGAAAGAAGATAAAAGTCACCTTATGACTTACCATTCCGCTTCATGTGCAATTGTTGGTGAAGATATAGATATTAATGACGGTAAATTAATTGCAGAAAGTCTTTTATCACAATTTGGATTTACAAACTTCAAATTCATACCCGATGATAAAAAATCAAAATACTATACTCCAGAAACCCAGACAGAGGTTTATGCTTACCACGAAGAGCTAGGAGAATGGATAGAAGTTGCGACATTTGGTATTTATTCACCTATTGCATTAAGTAAATATGGAATAGACGTTCCAGTAATGAACCTTGGTTTAGGTGTCGAAAGGCTCGCAATGATTAAAGGTAAATTTACAGATGTTAGGGAAATGGTTTACCCTCAATTCTACGAGTATAAATTAAGCGATAGAGATATGGCTACAATGGTAAATATCGATAAAATGCCAGTTATTGATGAAATATATAATTTATCTAAAGAATTGGCAAACACTTGCATCGAAAATAAAGACGAAATTTCACCTTGTGAATTTAACATTAAAAAGGAAATTACATTCGGCGAAATATCCAAAAATATAAACATAAAAGTGTTTGAAAAAGAAGAAGGGAAAAAATTATTGGGTCCTTCAATTTTAAACGAAATTTATGTTTACGATGGAAATATTATCGGAATTCCTGAAAGTTTTGAAGGAGTTAAGGAAGAATTTAAGGAATTTTTACAAAATGGTAAAGATAAAGGAATTGCTACAAACATTACATACATTGAAGCAATTAGCTTAAAAATAGCCTCAAAGATTGAAGAAGCGCTTATAAGCAATACAAAAGAGTTTAACGTTAAAATACCAATCGTTAGAAGCTTAAGCGACATCAATTTAAAAGTTGACGACTTAGCAATGAAGCAAATAATGAGTAATTCGAAAGTAGTGGATGTTAGGGGTCCAGTATTTTTAAATGTAAATGTTAAAATCGAGTAATTACATTACTTAAAAAAGAATTATTATTTAAAAATTAAAAATAATTTTTTTATATTTTAGTTTATTTTAAATTATTTTTTATATGCTATTATCTATTTAAATTTAATTTTCTCTAATAAATGGGTATTGAATTTCTGTTTCAAGATTTTCTGGTAATGTATCCATCGGATTATTAAGGTATATTTCCCTATCCGGTATTACAAGTTTCAAATCGTTTTTTTCAGCATATTCAAAAATTTTCGCATAGCTAGAACTAAATGACGAGTTTTCATATGGTCCTTTATGTATAAGTGAAATAACTTCAACTTTAGGGAGTTGTTTTAACTCCATTTCTTCGTCACTTATCTCGATTTTTCCAGATACGGGAATCGCCATTTCAATGTTTGCACCTTCTTCCATATATTCTCCGTCATAACACAACATCATCGGCGGACCCATTATTTTAATATCATTTTTACGGTTTTCGGCGCTATATATTGTGTGCATTAGCTCTGCAATTAATTTTTGGCAAACGGTGCCATAACTACCAATTTCTCTTTTGGAAATTACCCGCATTTGTGGAATGGTTTTAATCACTGGTTCGCTAGTCATTTTAACAACCTCCAATATTGAGTCTGAATTTAAAAGCATACGTTTAATACTTTCTAATTTAGTTATTTCTTCAGTAACTTCGTTACATCTTTCTTTTAATTTTGCTTTCACGTAACCCATATTTCCTTGCGCTTCTGCTTCGAGTATATTTTTAACGTCTTCCACATTAAAGCCAACTTTTACAAGAGAGTTGATTTTAATCCCCTTTTTAAAATCGTCAACTGTATAGTACCGGTAATTAGTAACGATGTTTTTTTCAGGTACTAAAAGACCTTTTTCATCATAATATCGAAGTGCTCGCTTAGTTAAATTTGTCATACGTGAGAATTGCCCTATTGATATTTTGAGTCGACTCATAGTAATACCTACGTTACTGTTTTATATATAAAATTTGAAAGTTACATATGTGAAGGTTTGGGTAAGACCACAATTATTCAGAAAATAAATTAGAAATAATAACAAAATAAAAATGAAAAATAAACTAAAAATAAAATAATACTATAAAAATAATAAAATAAATGTAGGAATAAATAATTTGATATATTTTTAATCAATTATTTTATTTCTAAACTTATTTATTTTAATAATTCTCTCCATTCATCAACCTTATATTGATTAGAATCAATCCATTTTGATGCAATTTCTTTAGCGGACTTACCTTCATAAACATATTGAACAGCCCAGCTGTTGGCATCTTCTTTTGAAACCTGGAACTCTTTTAAGAATCTGTATGCTTCATAATCCCAAACATACATTTCAGGTCTTGAAACAGTTGTTATTTTATCGAATTTACCTGCGTAAACGTGTTTACTATCTGCTAATTTTTCAACAGGGTATTTTTCAAATAAAGCTGAAGGTTCCCAAGCTACGAAAACTAAATCTTTATTTTCTGCGTTAGCTTCGTCCAACATTTTGTATAATTCCTTAGGAGTTACGTATTTTATAGTGTAATTTGATAATCCGTATTCTGATACTGCAGATTTGGTATGTTTTGCTAATCCGGTGCCTTCTTCAAGACATATTATGGTGCTATTGAATAATTCAGAGTGATTTTTCAAAGATTCAATGGATGTTACGCCTTCATCGTATGCAGATTTGGTAACTGCGACACCATTCCAGGAGTCTTCCACATTTTCTTTTAATCTACTTAAATTACTGCTGTATTTACTTACAAATGAACTGTCTGTTGTAGGGAATGACCCTGAAAGCATAATATCTGCTTTTCCGGAGTATACTGCCTTATACATTTCGTCAGTTGATTTTTGGGAAACGGTTACTTTATAGCCTTTACTTTCCAATATTTGCTTTACAACTTCCCTTTTGACTACTTCAACAGGTAAATTGGTTGTTACTATACTCATAGTTCTATTTTTTAATAAATTCGTATTTTCAACATCGGTAATTTTTGTACCGTTTTTACTTTCATTTAAGTTTATATTTAAATTATCCGTATTGTTTAAACCTATACTATCGTTTAACGTCGTATTTGAATCCCCAGTAGTGGTGGAATCTGATTTGGTCGTACAACCTGCAAATACCACAAATAAACTTAGTAAGGTAATTAGTAAAATTTTACCGTATTTCAAACTAATCCCTCGCGTAAATGCTTTTTAGCGTTTATTATGTAAATTTTAATAATAATTTTAATAATAATTTTAATAATAATTTTGTAAATCAATAGTTTAGTCAATTATCTATTAATTTATGGATAATATAATAGTTATTATAATATTTATATATGTATTTAACGATTTTGTATGGTTTTAAATCCGTAATTTAAATTTCAATAAATATACATAAAAAGAATGAATTTTATAAATTAATTTGAAATATGTAATATATTAAATATATGGATATTATAATTTAGCTATTAGAATTTTAAATTTACTAGTTTTTGGGTGAGCAAGTGATAAATCCTGTAAAAATCATAGCAAAACATTATATTAAAAAAGAAAATTTGGACGATTATATTGATGGTTGTGTGGAAGCAAGAAAGAAAGCTGAAAAAGGCGACGGTTATATATCTGTAAGGTATTTTCAAGACGTGATGGATGAACATATAATAGTAATGAGCGCAGAATGGGAAAATATGGATAAATTAGAAAAATATGTAGCTTCAAAAGAGTATAGAGAAATTTCTGATTCATTATCAAAATATTATTCGAAAAAAGCAGAAGTAAATTTCTACAGGGAAATTTAAAATAAAAATTTAAAAAATAAAGTAAACTAAAGTAAAATAAAGTAAAATAAAGTAAAATAAAGTAAAATATAAAACTAATATAAGATTTAAAATTATATAAATCACATATTAATGTGAAAAATGCTTTAAATCATATATATCTAAATTTTTTCCTTTTGTTTGTTCCATATGTTTCTTTTCGCCCAATAATCCTGCAGCATCTGCTCTACACTGTTGGCAAGCTCTGAATTGTGTCATAAATTCTTCAGCACTATCTCTAACTCCGCTAATTTCTCCACAATCTGGTCTTCTTAAGTTTTCCATTTTGTACATTGGTATAAGTGGAATGATGTTCTGAACAAATGCGTAATCAGCGTATGTTTTCGCAATGTCTACAATGTGGTTCATATTTATTTCAGGCACTAAAACAGTATTTATTTTAACTGCTAAATCGTAATCGTACGCCTTTTTAACTCCTTCGAGTTGGTTTTCGATTAAAACTTTTGCTCCTTCTTCTCCTTTTAAAACCTTACCTTCGTAGTATATCCAGTCACACATTTGAGCTTGTATTTTAGGGTCTACGGCATTTACTGTAACTGTAACTGTCTTAACTCCTAGGTCTGCAAGTTTTTTTGCGTATTTTGGAAGTAATAAACCGTTTGTAGATAAACATCTTACCATTTCAGGAAATTTATCTTGTAATATTTCGAGAGTTTCAAAGGTTTCTTTGTTGAATAAACTGTCTCCAGGTCCTGCAATGCCAATAACCTTAATGTTAGGCATTTTTTTGAACAAATCTGATAAGTAGTCTTCCACTTCGGCAGGTTTCATAATGTGGTGAGCCACCCCTGGTCTTTCTTCGCAGAGTGATTCGGCACCTAAGCATCTTTTACAGTATCTACACGCAATATTACATTTTGGGGCCACTGGTAAGTGCACCCTACCAATTTTATCGTGCAATTTTTCGTTATAACAAGGATGTACTTTCGTTATATGAGCAAATTTTGACATTTTTTGATTCATTAAAACACCTAAATACCAATTTATTATTTTGTGAAATTTTTAATTGCAATTAATTCTTACTTTAATTTTAAAGTATATATATCATATGGGTTTAAATTGAATAGGACATTTAGAACAGTTATATTTATTTTATATTTACAATATATTAATTAAAGTTTATTAATTAAAGTTTATTAATTAAAGTTTATTAATTAAAGTTTATTAATTACAGTTTAATGATTATTTGGTGATAATATTAGTAAAATTGAAAACATTAAATTCGAAGATTACGAATTAAAATGCAATGAATTAACCGAAGGTTGCAAATTTTGCATTTTAGGCGAAAAAATGGTACTTTTCATAACTGGACTTTGCAATAGAAAGTGCTATTACTGCCCCCTTTCCGAAAATCGTAAAAATAAGGACGTAATTTATGCAAACGAGAGGAAAATTAGTGGCATAGATGAAGCGATTGATGAAGCCAAAATATGTGGAAGCAAAGGAGTTGGCATAACTGGAGGGAACCCAATTCTAAAGATAGATAGAACTTGCGAATACTTAAAAGCTTTAAAAGACCATTTTGGAAAGGATTTTCACGCACATTTATACACAACATTAGAAATAACGGAAGAACACCTTCAAAAGTTAAAAGAAGCAGGACTAGACGAAATAAGACTACATCCAAGGATGGAAAACTTAAAAAATCAAGATAAAAAAGAAGATAAAAAAGAAGTAGAATTAAATAAACTCGTTGAAAAACTAACGCTATGTAAAAAATACATAAAAAAGGTGGGCGTTGAAATTCCTGCTATCCCTAATATGGACGATGAAATATCACTTATAATCCAAAAAATTAATGAAATACCTGTAGATTTTATTAATTTAAATGAATTGGAGTATTCTGAAACAAATTATACTAATTTATTGGAAAAAGGATTTAATGAAAAGAATGATTATTCTTCACGTATGCAGGGAAGCCAAGAAACGGCTTTAAATGCCATTAATCTAGCAAAAAAACATATTATTGCTAATAATAAAGAGGGTTATAATTTAGCCATTAAAATGCACTACTGCCCATCTACACTTAAAGATAGCGTTCAGATGAAAAATAGATTAATCAATCGGGCGAAAAACGTAGCAAAAGAGTACGAATTAATCACCGATGAAGGACTATTAATTAAGGGTATTGTAAAGTATGATGAATTAATTGTTGCTGAAAAAAGTACGGAAGATAGCAATAATCCGGAAAATAACCCTTTTGTACAGTTTTTAAAATATAACGAGTTAGAATTAGGTATTGATTATGAAATTAATACTTGCAAGTCTGAAATTTACCTAAATCCAATTTTATTGGAAGAAATTATTGAATATATAAAAGAAAATAATATCGAAGCTGAAAAAGAATTTGGCGAGTTTAGGGCGTACATATCCGAATATTATCCAACCGTTGATAAATTAGAGGTGCAAAGAACACCCCTTATAACAAAAAAGCCTAAATTAAATCTTAAACTTAGGAAAAAGAATTTAAAATAATGATATTCTTAATTTAAATATGATTTTATAATTCTTTTATAATTCCGTTCATTGAAATAAATTTAAAGGGTATATTTTTATATTTTAATGAATTATATACTATTTATACGATTAACCGAATATACTCAAAAATTTATACCATTAACAGTATTATCGGAATTATTCATATCATTATACTAAAATATCATTTATTATTTTTATCAAATGTTTATTATGGTGAAATTTTGAATACGGAAAAAACCAATACAAAAGACAGAAAAGAGTTAAATTTTACAGAAATTGCTGACAAATGGCAAAAAATCTGGGAAGATAATAAAATATTTGAAACAGAATACAATAAATACGCAGACACAGATGGGAATCCTTCAAAAGAAAAATTCTTTATAACCGCCGCATTTCCATACTTAAATGGGGTATTACACGCAGGACACTTAAGAACATTTACTATTCCGGAAACACTCGCAAGATACAACAGAATGAAGGGTAAAAACGTACTTTGGACATTCGGATATCACGTTACGGGAACCCCAATATTAGGACTTGCAGAATTAATCAAAAACAGAAACGAGCACACCGTTTGGGCATACAACAATCTCCACAAAATACCTATGGACGAGCTTTTAGAATTAAATACGCCTCAAAATATCGTAAATTGTTTTTCAGAAAAAGCAACCGAAGCTTTTAAGAAAATGGGTTTCTCTTTAGATTGGAGAAGAAATTTCAAGACTGATGACAAAGTATTTTCTAAATTCATCGAATGGCAATTTTATACCTTAAAAGAAAAAGGATACATCTCAAAAGGTTCTCACCCTGTTAGATACTGCCCTAACTGTGATAACCCGGTTGAAGACCATGATTTATTACACGGCGAGGAAGCTACAACCGTAGAATACACGCTCATCAAATTTACAACCAAATACGATGACAAAGAATGTATCGTACCAATGGCTACCCTTAGGCCTGAAACCGTATTCGGAGTTACTAACGCGTGGGTAAACCCTAATGAAACATACGTACTCGCTGAAGTTTACGACGAAATCCAAAAAATGGATAGCGAAGAAATAAACACACAATTCAATGGCTACTGGATAATGGGCAAAGAATGTGCTTATAAATTATCAGAACAAGATAAAAAAATTGATATAATTAAAGAAATGAAAGGTAATGAGCTTATAGATAATAAAGTAATGCTTAAAAACCCAGTTTCTCAAAAAATGGTTCCTTTATTCCCTGCGGATTTTGTAGAAATGGGTATCGGTACCGGTTGCGTTATGAGCGTACCTGCTCACGCTCCTTACGATTACATCGCATTAAAAGACTTAGACGCAATTGCCGAAGTTCCGGGTGATGAAGAAAACGGAAAAGTAAGTTTAATTGGTCTTGTTAGTGTCGATGGTTATGGAAAATTCCCTGCAAAAGAAATCGTTGAAAAATTAGGAATTAAAAACCAAGAAGACGATGAATTATTAGAGCAAGCTACGAGTAAAATTTATAAAGATGAATTCCACAAAGGAAAATTAAACGAAAACTGTGGAATCTACGAAGGAATTCCTGTAAAAGACATTAAGGAAAAATTAACAAAAGACCATATCGCAAATGGACTCGCCGAAGTGATGTACGAGTTTTCAGAACAAAATGTTGTATGTAGATGTGGTCAAAAATGTATCATAAAAACCGTTAAAGGTCAATGGTTCATTACTTACTCAGACGATGAATGGAAGAGACTAGCTCACGAATGTATTGACGATATGAACTTTAAACCTGAAAGTTTTAGGCAAGAATTCCACAATAAAGTTGACTGGATGAAAGATAAGGCTTGTGCAAGAAGAAAAGGTTTAGGTACAAGATTACCATTTGATAAAGAATGGATGATTGAAAGTTTATCCGATAGTACTATTTACATGGCTTACTATACGATTGCAAGATTTATAAACGTTCAAAATATCTCAACAGAGCAATTAAAGCCTGAATTATTCGATTACGTATTTTTAGGAAAAGGTGACATTGAAAGTGTTTCAGAACTTACAAACATATCAAAAGAAACAATAATTGATATGAGAAGAGAATTCCTTTATTTCTACCCGTTAGATTGGAGATGTTCCGCAAAAGACCTTGTCCCTAACCATTTGACCTTTATGATATTCAACCACGCTGCAATATTCGGAGAACAGAATAAAGGTTTATGGCCAAGAGGAATTGAGGTAAACGGTTACGTTACAATTGAGGGTAAGAAACTATCCAAGTCAAAAGGGCCAGTTTTACCAGTCATGGAAGTTGCTGAGAAATATGGTGCTGACGTTGGTAGATTCTACATAACGACTTGCGCAGAATTGCCACAAGACGCAGATATTAAATTTAAAGAAATGGAAAAAGCAAGAGATAATTTAACAAAATTCTACGAAATGGCTTTAGATTTAAAAGAAGTAAATACTAGAGTTGAAGAAACCAAATTATCAAGGATTGATATGTGGTTATTGCATAAACTTTACAATGCAGTTAGTATTGCAGATGAAGCCTACACCGATTTCCAACTTAGAAAAATTAGCATTTTATTCTATGAATTGATGAACGACTTAAGATGGTACAAGAGAAGAGGTGGGGAAAATAAAAGCGTACTTAGAGAAGTAATCGTAGTATGGAATAAACTTTTAATGCCTGTAACCCCTCACTTATGCGAAGAAATTTGGCAAGAATTAGGCTACGAAGGATTTGTATCTCTCGAAAAATTCCCAATCATTAAACAAGAATTCCTTAATAATGATTTAGAACGTGGAGAAGAATTTATTAAGTCTACAATGGAAGATACAAGAAGTATATTATCAGTTGCAAAAATTCAGCCATCTAAAATATATGTATATACCGCGGATGACTGGAAATATAATTTAATGGAATTTATGCACGATAACCAGGATAAAAACGTTAAACAGATTATTCCACTTGTAATGCAAAATGTAGAGTTTAAACAACAAGGAAAAGCAGTTGTAAAACTCATTAATGAATTTATGAAAATCGGTGTTAAAAATACAATTAATGAAGAAGAAATACTTGAAAATGCAAAAGAATTCTTATCTTCAGAATTTGACGCTGAAATTATCGTAAATGGTGAAGATGTTATGAATAAAAAGAAATTTGCAATTCCTTACAAAATAGCAATTTATATGGAATAATTTTCCATCATATATTTATTATATTTTATTATATTTTATTTTATTTTATTTTATATTTTATTTTTAGATTTATTATCGTTTTAGTTTTTATATATCCATATATTTAATAATTTAACTATATATATGATAATAAATATAATTTAATTACAGGAAATAAAGGGGGTATTATGAACAAAATAGATAAATCACACTACGCAAGAGTAATTGGGCTTCTTTCTGTGCTTTTAATAGCTTGGTTGGTTGCCAAATACCTTGAAACAGAAATATCTGCGCTATTGTTTGCCATTTTGTTATTAATTGTATTTACTGTTGATATCATATTCCGCTTAGTATGCTGTGTTAAGCATCCAAAAAACGAAAGTAAACATTAAATAATCATTAAATAATCATTAAATAACATTTATAACACATTTACATCTTTTTTATCTTTTTATTAATTCAATGCGTATATATTTTTATACTAATTTTAACATAATAGTCCTTTATATTATATTAAAATAATGGTGTACTATGAAAGAAATAAAAAACTCTAAAAAATCGAAAGAATCCACTGAATCTAACGAATCTAACGAATCCAAATTTAAATTATCGTCTAAATATTGTATAATATTGTTATTTTTGGTATTAATTACCACCTTAATGTTTTTTAATACATTTCATACAAAATATGACCCTTTAAAATATGTATCCAATGATAAGCAAATCTATAGCGCTTCAACACCCATAGTTTTGGTACATGATGTAAGTCCAGTCTATTTCGAAGAAATGGAAGAAATAATAGAAGTTTTAGATAATAATCATTATTCTACTAGAACTTATTTATTTGTTATAACTAACCACGCAGGCGATAATAATCTGTCGGATTATCCCAAATTCGTAGAATATCTACACGAATTAAATGATAGGGGATATCACATCCAATATCACGGTTATGACCATATTGGTGGCGAATACAATTGTAGTGAGGCTATAGCGAATGAAAAGACTGATAAATCCCTTAAAATCTTAGAAAACTGTGGTTTTAATACAAAAAAGATAAATTACGTTATTACTCCGAGATATATATTATCCAAGGATTCGGAAAATAACTTTTTAAAAAGAAACTTTACAATAATTGTGAATTCTTATATATTAAAACCTAAAATAAATAAAGACATTGAAAAAGTTATAATTACTAATAAAGAATATACTTGGTATACTCCGGAAAATTGTACTGAAAAGGTAAAGAATATTTCATTGATTGATTATAAAACTAGTTTGAAGGAAAATAAACAATTTACTTTATCAATTCACCCAAAAGCAGTGAATTACGGTAATGGTTTAGAAATTTTAGATTATTTCCTTTTCGAATCAAATAAAGAAATTTTAGATTATTATCAATAATTGTAACATTATTTTGTATTAATGTATATTAATAACTATAATTTTTACCCTATTTTATTTAAATTCTTTTAAACAGCAATCTATATCTAATACTGAACCCTCTTTTGGGTCAATTTCGCAATCTAACTTGTTAGCACAACTACAACATCTATATACTAGTTTTAAATATTTTTTTTCTACCAAAGAAGGAATTTTATCGAAAAATTTATCATCTTCGGGATAAATTCGATTATATACCTCATAAAGTCCTCGTTTACCTTTTTTACTATTGCAAGATTTACAAGCCCAAATTATGTTATGAATACCTTGGATATTATCGCAATCTTTACATCTCTCATTTACCTTAAGCGATTTAGGAATAATATGGTCTTTAGTTAGATTTTCGGTGCAACCGCAATAAATACACTTCTTTTCAGATTCTACAAATTGTAAGTCCTCCCTCATAATACTAGACCATGAAATTTTACCACTCTTCAAATTCCTAAATTTAGTCTTTATAAAACCATAACCCATTTTTTTACCATTTCTAGAGGCACTTTTGGCCATTATTTTGGCGTATTGGTAATATATCATATCTTCAACGGTTTTTACTTCTTTATCAGGCATCTAATCACTTATTGTTTTTGATTTCCATGAATTATTACTTTATAAATTAAAGGTATTTTCATTATTTCAATATTATTTTACATATTATTTTACATATTATTTTACATATTATTTTACATATTATATAAATTATTCTATATTACACTCCACCAATAGGGCAATATGATACTAATAAAAAATAAGAAAAATATATTAGTAATTAATAATCTTTTTGATAAAAATTTTTTGAGGGGAATTATGGAATATATTTCAAGTTTTATGATTATTGGACTTTTGCTTTTTGCAATTGTAGATTTTTATTTTACAATATCTGGAAATTATATTAAGCGCAATATAAAGCCATTATATACCTATAAAAGCTATATATTATTACCACTAGGGTTTTTATTGGGTTTAATAGCGTATTATGATTTTTATTCATATTTATCAATATATGAAATTTTGGGGCTAGATTTAAGATTTTTTGTAGCACTACTTGGTCAATTTATATTTTTATTCAGTATTTTATGTATTTTACATGAAAATTATAAATATAATATTAGTGATGATAAAAAAAGTAATAAAAATGACTACAATGATGTAAAAAATGTCAAAAATAACAACATGTACAAATTATCGAAATATTTGATATATTTTTTGCTTATAGTCACAGGATTTCCTAAATTATTAATAAATATGTATAATTTCCAAGATTACCAATCTTATATAATTATAATAGGCGTAATTTTATTTTTAATACTATATTCTGTATCCAGATTTAAAAATAAATAATAAATAATTTTAAATTTAACTTTTTCTTTTAAATTTTTATTCTATCGTGTATTGAATCTTTAAAAATCTAAATTTATAAATTTAACCGAAATGTTTATATAGTAGAATCACCATCCTATATTTGTGACTAATTGGAGTCAACTATTAATTATACTGTGCGGAGATGGCCCAGCCTGGTACGGCGCGGGACTGCTAATCCCGTTGAGCTCTGCTCAACCCGCGTTCAAATCGCGGTCTCCGCGTATATTCTGTTTTAAAGGATTTTTTGAAGTTTAAATTTTTACGATTTTTAAGAAATTAACGGGATAATTTTTGCAACTATTCCGTTTTTCTTATAAGAATCAAGCATTTATTAAGGTTATTATTGGATTTAAAAGGCATTTTATAATTTTCGTTTTCGGAAAAGTTCACGACAGTGCAACGGGATTAAGACGAAGTTCTCACTTTTATGTCTTAAAAGAAAAAATAATATATTGTAATATTGGCTGGAGAATTTACTTCAAAAGTGTAATTTTTGCATCTGCAAAATGTTTGTGTGTATAAAATCTCAGGTTACCAAGTTACCAAAAAAGTAATACTCAAAAAGGAAGGCATATAGAAGAGTAATCATAAAAATAAGCGTAAAATAAAAAATAAAATGGTAACCTGAAAGGTAACTTGGCGAAGTTACCACTTTTCTTGCATACTCCTATAATAATATTATTAACAGAAATAATAATAAATGTTAATAATTAACGATTAGTATGACGAAAAGTAAAAAGGTAACTTGGTAAGTTACCTTTCAGGTTACCTTTCAGGTTACCAAAATAAGGACATATAATAGAGATATAATTAATATATTAATAATATAATAATATAGTATAAATGGTAACCTGGTAACCTGGAATTTTTGACTTTTTGAAAAAAATATTTTTTTAGCTATTTTATGGTAACTTGAGGTAACTTGGAACTTCAGTATATTCTCTAAAAGTACTCTATTATATCGAACACATTCAGATGTATGGATATATTATTTTTTTAAAAAAAATAAATAATTATTTGATGCACACGTGAACTTCTCCAACTCTTGGTTGTGAGATATAACTTTTATAGTTCAGGTTCTTTATTGCAAGTAATACTTCATTATCTTCAATCTGAATATATTCTTTTACTTTTTCTATAATAATATCTATTTTCACATTGTCATTTTCATCTACATTTTCTAAAATTGTTTCATATACTACTGCAGTATTGTCATTGTAATTTATTTTAATATCTTCAGTATATTCATTTTTCTTCTCTATTTTCTGTAGGGGCATCCATATTGCTTTTACTTTTCCCCGTCCTCTTATTGCAGTAGTTTTATACTCCCAATAGGCTTTTAGTTTACCAACTTCAGCAACGTTGTATTTATCGATATCTAAAATATCATAAGCATCTTTTGTCACGATTAGATAAGCCATATCATCTTGAATTTTCACATCTAACCCATGTGACCTTAGCATTTTATATAAACTTTCTTCAATTCCAGGATTTGCTTCATATATTAAATCATAAATATCATAAGTTCTTCCTTCTAAAGTTATTCTTACAGTTCTTCTTACACTTTCTATAATACATTTTCTAATAGTTTTATCGGGGGTGTTAACTGCTGAATAGTCTTCAACCGGATAGTCTGAACTTGGTACGTAGGATTCTTCAAAGTATGCAAATATTGCTCCTAAAATTGCCCTACCTATTTTAATTACATTTTCTTTAGCTTTTTCCCTATCTCCGCTAAATTCTAAATTCTCGATTTGCTCGCCAATCATTCCTAAATTATCATAAATCCATCTACCTAAAATATGTATTTTGTCATCAAGATATCTATATTCATCAACTGTATTCACTGTTTTTATGTTATCTATATCGATTATGATACATCTTGATATCAATGCTATATCTTTTATTGACAAGTCATTTGTCGTTATCATAATTGGTCTAATTATCGATGTCCCGTTCCAACTCCCATCTCTTTTATATCGATGACCAATGTCTGATACACCCGTCCCTATTCTCTTCAGTATTCCTTCCAATCTCTTAGGAATTTCTTTTAATTCGTCGTATAGCATTGGTACATTTATCCACTGTTCACCTTCTAATCTTATCGGTGACCCTTGCACAACTGTTTCCCCATATTGATTTTCTGAATTTAATAATAATTTACTAAATAATAATCTAACTCTTGCAGATTTACCTTGTGCGTGTAGACCTGTCACAATTAGATTGGGGAACATATCTAACCTTTTGTTGGATATGAAATAATATCTAAATACTGAAGCCATAGTGTATTCTAAAATCCATTTTGAAACATCATCTTGTAGATAACATTTCAAATGTTTTATTATGTCTTTAACGTCATCATCTGTGTATTTAATTTTAAATAACTCTTTGAAGTCTTTTTTATAATATACTTGTGGTGTATCTCTTGGTAGTTCCCATTCTGGTGGCAGTATTATTGTATCTTTATTATAATATCCCCATGCTTTAGTTACTTTCTTACATTCGTCAACTTCAAACTTTTTAAGAATCCACTTATATATTAAATCGTACTCATAAAGATATTTTTGATGTCCACCATTTCCACTTTTTGCAACTTCAACAAAATCATAAAATGCGTAATCGTCAAAAATGTCTATAAATTCCTTATTTATTTCCAACTCTTTTCCCTTCAGTACATCATGTAAATCAAAGAATTGTTTATTTACTAACTTCGGTGTTGTAAAGTAAGCTAATGACCTTGTTCTTACTATTTCTTCACCATCACTATTGGTTCTTCTCTCAGTTTCTTTGTTAATATTGTAAATTCCTCTGAAGCATTCCATTTCTAACTTACCAACGTTTCCCAACATTAAAGCTTCTAATTCATCGACGCTCTTTTCTTCAGTATTTATTTTTTTAATATAATATGCTTTAAGAGGATTACCTTTTTTCTTATTTGCTAACCAGCAAGAACTACATTCTTGTATTGGACAATTCATACAATTTGTTGGAGCTCGTCTACTATTGAACCACTCTTCTAAGCTTCTTAAGGTCAATTCTTCATTAAAGTTATTTGAGTACTCTTTAAATATGCTTAAAGTCTTTGAAACGTCTTCTCCTTCATCTTGATTGAAGACCTTCATAAAGAAAGCTCTTAAAAATAATTGTATATCTCGGTTAGCTTCTCCTTTTTTTCTAAGCTCCAAAGCTTTTTTAACACAAGGTGGTACATAATCCCAGTTTATTTCCTCGATAGATTTAAAATCCTTTTCTTCGTAGTCTTCCTTTAAAATCTTATCTTTATAATTTACATAATTCTTAAACTGATTAATAACAGCATTATAATCATATTTAACATCGTTTATTTCTAAAACTCGTCCTTTTTTAGTGATAAATTTCTTATTATCGCTAAATGGGATTCTTAAAACTCTTGCTAAATCATAAATGTTAGAATCTCCATTTACAACTTTATTATTTTTATTGTCAAATTCAATGAGTTTTTTAAACTCTAATAATCCTTTTTCTCCTATTGGATAATCTAATAAATAATATAATTGTATTCCGTGACCTGTAAAGAATGAGAAAGTTGGCTTCAGGGGTAAATTTAAATTTTTATAATAATCTTCAACTAACTTGTGAGCTTCTAAATCTGTTATTTTAGTTATATCTTTTTCTAAAAACTTTTCATCTTTTGAAGGGTCTCCGTAGCCTAAAACATCCTTTAAAACATCTATATCAATAGGTATTATGGATATATTATCAAATGTAGCGTCCTTAGTACCTTTATGTTCTTTTCTCAATCCAATACCATAATATACACTCATTAAATTATTAAGTGTAACACTTTCCGCTAAAAACTTTGGTAATTCATTAGGATATTTAAAATATTTTTGAACTGGTTTACCATTGCTATTAAACGCTCTAAGTTCTATAAACTTATCTTCATCTATATTTTTAGATGCTACATCAAACACAGACCTGAAGAATACATTAACTGTACTGCTTAATTCTATTTTTCTTTCTTTTTTACCCATATTACCCCTATAGAATATTTTTTATATTATTTAAGCTTTCATTTGTCCTTTCTCGATTGTGTGCGTAAATCATAGTCGTTTCTACCCTATTATGACCCATATACCTACTTACTTCATCTAAATTAACCCCTTTCGTTAGTAGATTTACACAACAACCATGTCTTATGGAATGTAAAACAATTCTTCTATTTTTAGCAAGTTTACCTTCTGCTTTTAATTCTTTAACACAAGCGTTAAAAACTCGATATATTGCATTTCTATTTATTTGCTCACCGTTAAGCTTCTGAAATAAGTAATCATTATCATTTTTATTTCTATTCTTTGTAATAATATAGTTTAAAGCTTCTTTGGTATCATTTGCTAATATTACCCTTCTTTCGGTGTAGTTCTTGGATTTAGTTATTACAATTACTCCATTTTTACTATCGTAATCTTTCAGTCTACTATTGAGAATTTCTGAAACTCTGCATCCAGTATCCCATAAAGTTCTTAGAAGAACTGCATCCCTATCCTGGGTGTAATTATTTTTATTATAGAGTTTTTGGAATATTAAGTCCATATCTTGAGTAGTTACATAATCGTAATGCTTCTTATCGAACTTTTTAAACCGTTTACGTTCTTTACACTCTGTTTCAAATTCTTCAAAGTTATCAAACTTCATAACTTTGTAAAACATCACTAAAAGGTTATAATACCTTATTTCTGTATTTTTAGCAATCTTTCGTTCATTTGATAAATACATAAAGAACTTTCCAAAATCTAATTTTGTTAGATTTTCAGGTTTTCGTTTTAATGTTAAGTTACAATACCTAAGGAATACTTTTAGTTTAGTTACATCGATTTGAAGTGTGCTTTTAGCAATTCCATCAAGTTCACGTTCATATTTGTATCTTTCCACGTATTCCTCGATATTATACTGTTCGTTTCTATTGAATGCAATTAATCGTTTTACCTCTTTCATACTATCTCCCAAGATTAAAAAAATATATTAATAAATTGTTAATTTTTGTAAATTTTAATTAATTATTCAGTTATATTCTCGTATCCATCTTTTGATGCCAAATACTGAGGGTCTATTTTAATGTAAATTTCATCTTCCTTTTGCTTAAATCCTGGTTTATAAACAACATGTTTAGAGATATTTAAACCGTCTTGTATTTCATGCATTTTTTCTATAGATATAGATGGTATTTCTTCAAATTCGTTGTAGCAATCTGTACCTTCTACTGGTCTATATTCACCGTCAACAAGGATGTGATTAGCAGGTGTTTCCTCAGCACAAACTCCAGTAATCCACAATGCTAATCCCCAAGTTTTATAATACCAAGCTCCATCAGTTTCAATATATTTTTCAGTATATTCACACGCTTTTTCTTCAATGTTTCCTTTAATCTGTAAATATTCCTTTGCTGTAGCGTATTGTGTACTACCTTTTTCTAATTTAAACCAATTACTCATTTTTCTCACCTTTTTATAATTCAATTATTTATCTCTGCCATTGCTAAGCTTCTCATCCCATTTATCACGACATATGATTGATTAGTGGGTTTATAATGTAAAACGTAGTATTGACAACCGTCTCTTGTCCGATATTGTGATTTTTCATAATAATCTTCGAAATCATATTGCTTTTCATATTCTAATTGTTGTGCTTCTAAATTTTTAGATATATTTTCTCTTACTTCAGGATTTGACATCTCAGTTGACATCTCTAATAAGCATCCTCCAACTTTTATAATAGCTGCTCCAAAAGCTCCTCCTATTATTATGATTATTATTGCATAGATAATCTTATAATACATCCCGTTTTCGTCCATATTATATTCCCTCGATTATTTCGTTACTCTATTAGCTAATTGTAACTTTTTATCTGCTTTAATGAGTATATCACGTTTTGAAACAATAATATCAAATATTTTAAGTTCTTCTTTTGAATATTGGGTAAATATTTCCCTTTTTATCGTTTCTTTAACGCTTTCTTGAAATTCTTTGTAATCTTCATCATCTTCTAAATCTAAATAATCTATAAAATCCTGTTCCGATTCTGTATACTCTATTTCAGTATCTATAATCATTTTCCCACCCTTTTTATAATTCAAGAAGGTCATACCCTTCTAAATCAATAGCTCTTATATTTCTTGGTTCGTCCCACTCGTCCCAACCAATAATGTCTAAAACGTCCATTTTGGTAATTTCTTCATCTTCAATTGTAGCTTCAACATCTGCAACGATTCCACAATCAAACATAAATCCTTCAATTCGATAAGTTCCATCAGGTAATTTAGTTGTGTAAATCATATTAAGCCTCTAAAATAAAATCGCTATTATTTACATCGTTTGTTGATACAATAATCTCAACGACTTCATTTTTTGAGTTAGATTTATAACCAAAGTTACTGGTCATCTCTAAATGAATTCCTAATTTTTCGGTTAATTCATTAATATCTTTCTGAGTAATTCTCGGTATTTTGCACCATTCGTCATACATTTTAGTGTTGAATTTTGAAGGTCTTATGCAGTAAGTATTTTCATATCTTGCCCAACCGTCTGGTTTTGCACCGTGAGGATTGATATATAATGCATATACTGAAAAAGTATTCGTAAAATCATTTACCATCATATCGACATTTTTTAAATCAATATTGGGCAAATATTTCCGTATAAAATCTTCAACTTCTTGCCTAATTTGTAACTTTTTAGCTATATACTCAGTTAGCAATTTTTGAGATTCCGAACCTTCTATTACTTTATATCGTTTTATCATTTTAAACCTCCAATTCATAACCTAAGTTTATTAAGTCATTTTTTAACTTTTTAAGTTCGTTTTCATCTTCTAATATGATTCCGATACCTAATTTACCCAAATGCTTACGAGATACTGCAATTTCTGCCCCGTTGCCCCTTGGTTTTATAAGTCTCTCTTTTGTTATTATTACCATTTTAAGCCTCTTCGGGTTCTTTTTCAACTAAAGACTCGATAATTCTATCTTTAAGGTATTGATTATCAGGTAATACGATTAAAATCGCTTCTTTATCAATTTCAGATTTTGGCATTGAAAATCTTGCAGAATTACCGTGTTGAGCAATTACTCCCCAGTAAACGTTAGCATCAATTTTTGATGTACTTGCCATTTTTTCACCTTTTATATATTTGTTATTTTTAACAAATTAATGGTTATATTTTACCACTAATTATATGTTTAATTATACGTCCTATATATAACTTTCTAAAAAATACCATTAATTGTTAAATAATCAAATGAATTGATTAAAATAACAATAATTTGTTAAATATTATTAGTACGAAAAATATAGTATTAAGGATTATTTGAGGGATTGATTTGTTATTAAAAATATTGACTAAAAAAAGTGTCAAAGAAATTTTATATTTAATAAATGATAATGAAGAAATGTATTGGGGGCAAATTCAGGAATTATTGGGGGTAGATGGAAGTAATCTAAGTAAAGTACTTTCATTATTGGTTAAAGATGGCATACTATCTAAAAGAAGAATATTAAAAGGCGATAGTATGCCCTATTCATATTTTAAATTAACTAAAAAAGGTAAAACTGCACTTAAACTTTATGAAATTGGCGAGCTATTGGATGATAATCAAGATATAAAAATAGCCGTTTCAAACGCTGATGATGACGATTTATCAGATAATAAAAATAGTTCTATTTCAAATTCATATAATAACGTAGGAACTGAAAGTATAATTGTTACAAACTCTAAAAACATAAATGTAAAAAAATAATTTCATCTTTTTTATAAATCTTAATTTAAATTTTAAATATTTTTTATTGCTAATTGTTGGGTTCCTATCCTCATTATATTTTTAATTCTAACTTATTATATAAAACTCTTTCTATTGGGATTATTTCGAAATTAATTAATATATGTTACAACACTTTTTTATTATTTATGGATTAAAAGAGGGGATAAAATGAAAGAACCTAAAAGACCTACTATAAAAAAACCTAAAAGTCCATTAGATGGGCCTAAAACAGCGAAAGGATATAGAAACAAATTATTAACTGGTGACGGAAGAAAAAAACCTAAATTATAGTTATTTTTTATTAAAAATATTTTTTTATTATTGGGGGATAATATGCAAAATAAAATTAATAATATCATAGTAACTACAATATCCATATTAGTTGGAGTATATGTGGTATATCACGTAGCAACTACCTTATTTTTCCATTAATATATCTTAAAAATAATTAAAATTAAAAGAGGGGATAAAATGGCAAAAGCTAAGAAAACTACGGCTAAAAAGACTACAAAGAAAACCACTAAAAGACCTGAAACTCTATCGGAGTTTATAACAGGTAAACCTTCTAAAGGTCCTAAAACGATTAATGGGATGATGAATAAAATGATAACTGGTGATGGACGGAAAAAACCAAAAGGATTTTTATAAGTGGTAATATGTTTAGTTTTGGCAGTAATAACGGATATTATAATGACGTTTTCAATGAAATAAAACGATGGACCCCCGCTAAGAAATACAGGTCTGAAAAGGGATATCAAGAAGATTTATATAAATATCTAAAAAGAAATTTAAATTCATCCAGGGGTGGAATGTTTTACTCTGAAACTCGCAACATGTCAGTAAGAATGGAAGCAGGTAGGAACTTATGTGACATTGCAGTTGAGCAACACGTCGGTATCGAATTAAAAAAGGATTTAAACACGAAGGCTAAAAACGATAGGTTAATCGGTCAAGTTAGTAGATACTTAGGGGATTATCGAGAAGGCGTTATTATCGTACTTGTAGGCGAAACAAACGAATCAAAAGTAGATGATTTAAAATATGCTTTAAGACCTTTAAAAAATGGTTCTAAATATGTAGATATTATCACTGTTATAAATAATCCAAAAAAACAGAATTCTCAACCTAAACAAAGTAATGGTTTTGGTTCATCATTTACCGGTTGGATTTAATATTTTAATTTTTTATTTTTTCAAATATCAATGGTGAGTAATATATGATAGTAGAAATAATTATTTTAACCGTTTTTTTGGGCTTATATATGTATGCACGCCGTTTTAATTTCAAAGAACTATATAAAAACGACCTTATTATATTTGTAAATGTTATGATAGTTCTTGCAGTTTTATATGCGTATTATAGCGTATTTTTTACTAAATCATATAGTGAATCAATATATTATTCAAACCTTACAACAACAATTGCTGCATTTGGAACTTTCGGCGCAATGTTTTTTGCAGGGGCTGTAATTAACGAAATGTCAAAACAACAACAAATAGAAATAGATATGCTTAATGAGGCTAAAAAACAGCGTGAAGAATTAGAATTGCAAAGAAAAGAACTACAAAAACCAGAATTAATAATATATTTAGCACATGGTGAAACGTTTAATTTTGTAAGTTTTTACCTTGAAAATATTGGTCAGGGTATTGCAAAAGATGTTGAAATTACATTTGCAGACGATGAAAATAATACCCTGGAAGATAGTATTGGAAATATTATTTCTGAACTCCCCATATTTTCTAAAAAAATTAATTTTTTAGCACCTAATCAACGGAAATTATTATTTATCATAAATACAAAGGATTATCAGGATATTATTTATGATATACTTTTTAAATTTAATATAAATTATAAAAATAGTTTTGGGGAGGAAATTCTTAAATATATGGAATTAGATTTATGTGAATTAAAGTCTTATATTGATATTTCTAGTTCCAAATCTACGAAAAATCAAATGGGTAAAATTAACGACAACTTGAAAATAACAAATCAACATTTGGACAACATATCTAAGAATATTAAAAAATAAATAACTAAATTATATGATTAATTATTTATAAAAAAAGGAATATAGAATATACTACCTCACTGCAAGAGATTTTTATCTCTTAAATATATTTTTTATTTTTATTCTTTTACAATGAAATAGTAACTTTTCTTTTCAATAGTTAATTTATTTTCCTGAACCAGTTCCCTAAGATAACTTTTTACAGTATTAAAAGGGATTTCAGTGATTAATGTAATTTGATAAATTGTTAATGGAATTTTATGTTTTGTATTATATAGTTTAATAAGGTTATATATTGCCTCTTTTTTCTCTTCTTTCATTCTAATTTTATCTAAATTAGTTATCCCTTTCATACTCTTCTTTTTTTCCATTTTATCCCTAAAAAGTTAAAGAATTATTTTTTATAAAGCACCTGGGTCGCTATTGCGAATAAAGTTAATGTAGCATAGCTATAAAACGCAGGGCTGTTATTTATATGGGTTTCATATAATACATAAAGCCCATATAATCCGATTAATACTAACAGTACTTTATTAGTAAGTGGTGTACTGTTACTTTTTTTATTTTCCATAGTATACCTCATTTATAGATAAATTACTCAAAAAATAAAAGAAAAGATTTATTTTAAAATATTTAAAATCTTTTCAATTATTTCAACCATTATAAAAATGATTGTTAGTTTTTTTAATAATTCATCTTCATTCATTTTATTGCCTCACTGCAAGAGCATTCTATCTCTTGCAATATATACTATGTAACTTATAGTATATATAGTTATCTATTAATACGGTATATGACTATATATAATTACATCTTTTTAACACAATTATATACAAAATATTATATATTTAGGATATTAAAATTAATTATTATAAGTTTAAAAAGAGGTTTTAATATGACTGAAGAACCTAATAAATTTGATAAAGGGTTTACTTATGGCGTTATTAAGCGTTATACATCTAACATAGAAGGTCTTTACAATTTTGCATCAAAAAGACATACAATTGTTAAATATTTGATTTATATATTTTTAATACTATTTTCTATTGAAGGTATTATTATATTTGCAATTTCATTGGTAGTTTATATTTTTTGGTTATTGGCTATAATTGTCATCATTTTAAGGTCTATTGTAGGACCCTTTATATAACTAAAATGTATCTTTCTTTTTATTATTTTTCCAAATATCTATACAAAGTAGTCTTACTAATTCCAGTAATCTCTTTTATTTCTTTTAATGTACATTCACCAGAATTATATAATTTAATAGCCATTTCTAACTTATTATTATCAACTTTGGGACGACCACCAACTCGACCCCGTGAACGTGCAATATCTAAACCGTTTTTAGTTCTTTCTTTTATTAATTTACGTTCAAATTCTGCCAAAGCGGAAAAAATATTAAACATTAACTCACCCTGTGCAGTTGTTGTATTAATCCAGCTTTCTTTTATACTTTTTAATTGAACGCCCTTAGATTTAAATAATTCCATAGTATTTATTAAATCTTTCATACTGCGAGATAAACGAGTTAAATCTGAAACTACAACAATATCATTCTTCCGAATAGTTTCCATCATCTTTTGAAACTCTGGACGTTGTGATTTAGCCCCTGAAATCTTTTCAAAGTAGATTTTTTCACAACCTGCTTTTTTAAGTTCCTCAATATACTTTTCAATATTCTGTTCCTTGGTTGATACTCTTGCATAACCAATAATCATAATATCACCAATAATATTATAATAAAAATAATAAAATAAAAAAGATTCCCAAAACTCATAAAATTATTTACTAAAAATACTTTGATTTTGGTACGAGTTTTGGAACCAATATTTTAACAAAAAATAACAATAATTTATAAAATAAAAATATTCCCAATAACGGTCGTTATTGGTACTAAAAAAATTATAATAAATTTTAATATAATTGAAAAATAAATGTATAAAATATTTTATTCAATAACGTATTTCAGTACTTTCCAACTTTTCAAACTCATCACGAGTCATCCCATATTTTTTTTTAAATTCTGCATCTGATTCTTCAATAAATAAATCTTTAAGTTTTTTTATACATTTTCTTTTTTCCTCATCCATAAAATCCCTCATTTTTTCTTAGTAGTATTTCTCCCATTACATTATTGGTCGATTTTCCCAGTATTCTATTAATCTATCCATCTGTTCAACTACTTCTTTGTATTCGGTATTATATAATTCATATTTTCCAGTTTCTTTATTGTATGATAATATCAAAGGTTCTGCTTCTAATTTAAAACCTTTTTTAAGTACCTTCTCTATTTTACTCACCCTGGAATATACTCGGTACTTTTTTCCATCAGATATTTCAATCCTGTCTTCTTTTACGTTAGTTTGTATTTTATAATCAATACTAAATTCGTGCCTATAATTGGAGCTACTAAATGGTTTTTTCTTCATAAAATCCCTTATTTTCCAGTATATCTATTTTTAATCCAAATGCCAAATTTTATAAATACTGTCTTGTCTCATATATATCTCATCTTTACTATTTCCTACCTCATATTCTTCACTATTTGAGTTATATTTTATTTTTCCCACGGGCATCTTTAATATAAAACCCTTTTTCAATACTCGTCTTATCTTTGGCAATGAACTATATACTTTATACTTTTTTCCGCTTTCTATCATAGTATAATTTTCTTTTACGCCAGTTTTTACTTCATATTCAATATAACATTTTGGAGGATAGGGTATATCTTTATAGTGGTCCAGAGGGTCTTTGTAACTTATTTCAACATACTTTTGTCCAAATTTCCATGTGACTTCGCAACTTTCTTTTTCTTTTACGTCTTTCACTACATCTTCACCAGGATCCTTTTTAAGTTCTTCTAAAAACTTTCTCGTGTCATATTCTACTTTTTCCTCATCCATAAAATATCCCTCATTTTTTATATTTCCCCTATTATTACATTATTTGGAACATTCTCCAATACTCTTCGATATCATCTAATTCCTTGTATATATTTTTCTCTTCCGTATCGTATAATTCGTATTTTCCACTTTCTTTATTATAAGATACTCTAAATACTCCAATATATAATTTAAAACCTTTTTTAAGTACCTTCTCTATTTTACTCACCCTGGAATATACCCTGTACTTTTTTCCATTAGATATTTTAATCCTATCTTCTTTTACGTTAGTTTGTATTTTATAATCAATACTAAATTCGTGTCTATAATTAGAGCTACTAACTGGTTTTTTCTTCATAATATCACTTTTTCTTTTTTGATTTAGTTTTTCTCTTCTTTTTGAGTGGCTCCTTAGTATATTTCTTTAAAACTTCTTTATCCACACCTTTTAAACCATTCATAAAATCTTTATTTTCATTTTTAAATATATTGTAAAAAGACTTTCCTTTCTTTATAGTATTTTTATTTGTTAGTAACCCTCTAAAAAAGTTTGCAAATAATTCTTTATCTTGGTTACGATATTGTGTAAAATCTTTATCTTTTTTCTTATTATATGGTACTATTCTATTATCTATTGCTAATATTTCATTATATAATTGTTTTTTATTATGCGGGTTGGGTTGCATCTTTTTAAAATTATAGTAATCTTCATCTAAATTACCTTTAACGTTTCTATGGAACGCATGACCCAATTCATGGCTAAGCAGTATGTCAACTTCTTTTTCACTCCTTCCTTTATTATTTATTCTAATTATACCTTGTTTTGGTACTTTTTTACTTTTACCACCGCCGGGGTAATATTCATATTCACCTTCTATCCCTTTATGTTCCTGTATATCTATTTTTGGATTACCTGCATAGTTTGTAACATAATCTAATCTTCTTTTTAATAACTCCTCAGGTTGTGTATCTATTCCCCTAATATCATATGCTTTCGGATTATTTTTCCATTCATCAAGCTGTTTTTTATTTCCTTTTTTAATAACTCTTTTAGTGGTTAGTAAATCTTTATGTTGTACATCTCGGGGCATACTGTGAAATATCCTTAATAATTTCTTTTTATCTTCTTTATTCGGAGTATATTCTTCATTAGATTTAGTTTTTTTAGTTCGTGCCAAGTAATCACCGTTTGATAATAAATTAATAAAATAAAAATAAAGTGCTTGTAATGCTTCCAATTACAATAAAAGTTATAATCTGAACTATTTCCATAGTTTCACCTTAAACTGTTTTAAAATAAGATATTAAAAAAAGTTAATTAATTATAATATGTCTTTTAAATCAAACTCCCATTTTTTAGAGTTTTTCTTTGTATTTCCCCAAAATAAATTATTTCCCATTGGTGAATCGCTTCCTTTTCTTTTCTTCCCTTTTTTAACTTTTTTTGGCTTAGGTCTTGGGGGGATTGGTTTAGGTGGTTCAGGTTCTGGGATTGTGGGGTAAGGTGCTGTCAACTCAGTAGCTCCAAAACCTGAAAATAATAAACTCTTTTGTTTACTTTTTGTTTTTTGCAATGATATGGTTTTTGTACCTAGAATTTCCCCTACTTTTAAATTATTTGTAATATCTTGCTTAAATGGATTATTTGTGAGAGTGCCAGTTTCTGAATTAGTTTTTAAATTATTTTCTGTAAATATTCCAACTTTATTCTGATTCTTATTATTATTCTGATTCTTATTATTATTCTGATTCTTATTATTATTCTGATTCTTATTATTATTCTGATTCTTATTATTATTATTATTCTGATTTTTAGTTCCTGCTTTATTCGTAGTTACATCTTGCTTTGAAGTTTTTGTACTTGATTTTTTCTTATTATTTCCTTTTTTAGTCGTTTTTCTACTATTTTTACTAACTACTTTACTATTTCCTTTTTTAGAAGCTTCTATATCATCAAAGATAGAAAAATCTGTTTTATCTCTCAAATTTTTTCTTTTGCTTTTGGAGGGATTTGTTTTATATTTACTCGGTACTTTTGGACCTTTTCCTTTTAAACCAAATCTTTCCTGAAATTCCATAATATTGATGGCTTCACCACCGACATAATCTATCATATAATTATCATTTACTTTTATTTCATGTGTCGACCTGCTAAATTTACCATTTTCTTTTAAGTTTTTAGTCTTTTGTAATGATATAGAACGATGACCAGTACCAGTTTCTCTTTCAGTAAGAGTATTACTCTTAAAAAATGTATTGTCGGACATTTCATTTATTTTGATTTCAGAAAGCGGTTTATCACTAACTATAAAATTATCTTTATAGCTTTTAATTTCAGAAAGCGGTTCAATATTCTTTATTTCATTTAAACCCATTAAATTTTGAGATTCTGCAGTATAGATGTTAGAATATTCTCGATTGTTTAAATCTTTAGCAGTAACTCCTTTTTTATATTTCGTTCCTTTACTCCCTATACCATATTCTCCAAAAAAGTTAGTTCTTCCATAGTCTGTGCTACCATCGATTTTTTTAACATCGTGCCATTTTTTAGTATATTTATTATAATATGAATTCCTTGTAGCACTAAAACTATTTTCGTTATCAAATATGTTGAAATATTCATTGTGTACTGTATTCATATCATTATCTAATTTATATTTTCCATATTTGCTATTTTTAGTATTTTTTTCCAATATATCAAGTGTTCCACCGTCAACCATATTGTGTGTTGAAGTTCTTTTTGAATTGCTACCCTTTTTAGTAGTAGTTTCTGAAACTTTACCGTATCTTGGATTATTTAAATATCTGTTAGATATGGACTTATCTCCATAAGATAATTTTGTATTAATGTTTTTAGCAATATCTGTTTTAGTGAAATCAAAAAAAGCATCTGCTTTTCCAATATTTACGTTAACTTCCCAGTTTTGTATCTTTGGATAAGTAGTTTTAGTTATCTCAAAATTATTAGTTTTTATATTAAACGAGTCACTTTTTATAGTATTTTTAAAATCAATAATACCATTATATTCATTTTTAATATAATTTTTACCCGTTTTTAAAGTAGCTTTTGGATTCTTCAATGCTTTGCTTCCCTTTTTAGCCACTGTTTTACCTAAGGATGCACCCGATTTTATACCACCTCTTGCACCAACAACCATTAAAGGTAAATTCATCATATCTGCAACATTTTTGGTTGAAAAGTCCCCTTGCATAGCATTACCATAGGGCGTAACCGTGCCGTGATATAACCCATCAACGGTATATGTTGCAAATTCATTTGATACTTTTCCAAAAGTTTTATCGCCAACTAAACCCTTTGTAGCTTCTACCCCTACTACAGTACATCCTGACCCGAAGAAATCAGAAATACCACCCATTACATTACTTGTTACTTTTCTTCCAAATATTATAGGTTCAGTTTCATATAATGGATTTTTTGTAATATCGTTGTCAAAATGTCCCATAGCTGTGGTGGCCTGAGTAATTACTGGGTTATCCCCTATAATCATTGGTAATGTTGTATATATTGTTGCTTTAGCTCCTGCTTTATCGCCCAACTTAGATATTTCATTTACGGCCCAATTGACACCAATATTCTCTTTATAATAATCTAAAGTATCAACTTCAGGTTTATATTCTTCAGTTTGTAAAAACTTAGGTGGATTAGCATACTTTGCAACGTCACAAGATATTTGAAAAGTGTCGGGTGTATCGCTACCTTGTATATTATACGTTATCCCTTTATTTTTTAAAATAACTTTTTCATTTGAAGTTAAATCTTTTAAATCATTAATATTTATATTTCCATTTTTTATTTTAGTTGTATCAACAGTTTTTAAAAAATCAATTTCTCCGTCGTTATTAATACTGTATAAAACAGTTTTACCATTATCTAATTTCTTTTTAGATACTCCTAACTCAGTTATTGAAATTACATTCTTTTGAACTTGATTAATATTAAATGAATTATCTGTATTTTTAGTAATATTAACAACTTGTTGATTTCCATTTTTATCAATGAAATTAATTTTATTTTCTTTTAAATAAACTTCATTTTTATCTAAAATTATCCGAGTAGTTCCCCCATTAGTTTTATATCTTTTAATACTATCTTTATTGTAAACTCCTATCAAATTCCCTTTTTTATCATAAACTACTTCATAATCAGAACCAGAATGAATTTCAACTTTATTAATATCATATGTATTTCTTTCAGCTTGTTTATTGGTTTTCTTTGGAGGTTTTGCGTTATAACTACCATGTCCATCGTTATAATACACTCGCCCATAATGAATTTCATCAGGATCTTTTTGTTGAACTGCACTTTTTCTAACTAATATATTTCCATCTTTAACAACTATATCGTTTTTATTATATGTTATTCTTGAATTTGTGTTTCTATCGATAATGGTTACTTTCCCGTCATTTAATTCACTTCTTGAATAATTATTTACATTTCCTACTTTATTATATACTGAACTATCGCTTTTAGTTGCAATACTTCGTTTACTTAATTGATTGCCTGAATGGTCGTATATTGCAGTTACTCGACCCGATTCGTCATACTTATAACCACAATGATTTTTAATGTAGGGGCTTAATTTACTCTTATCTTTACCAATGTACTTATCATAACCTTTTGAATAATAATTATCAGGTTTAGCTATCTCTTGTTTATTTTGTGTATTGAGTTTATTATTGCTATTTGTGTTAGTCTTTTTATCATTTGCGGAATTTGGCACGTTATGGTACCTATTTCCTGAACTATCCCCTTCTTTTTTAAACCCTCCACCTTTTTCTTTACGATAAGCGTTTCCCTTATCATCGTAATGAGTTTCCCCACTTTTTATTGCACTTGGGGAACTTGATTTACTTTTATTATTTGAAGATTTTGAACTTGAACTCTTTTTACTACTTCCACCGCTTGATTTACTGCTTGATTTACTGCTTGTTACTCTTCTTACTTTAGGACGATTTGAACGTGAAGATATTGCCATAATTTCACCTCATTTATGGTTTTTGCATCTCTTTTATTGTTTCAGTTAACATCATCAGTGTAAAAACACCATTAACGATGAAAACCGTTGTAGAAATTGATTTTGAGAATATGACATCAAGACCTATAAAAAAACTTATAAAAGTTATCATAATTAATTCGGAGACAAATACAATCATCGTATTTTTATTTGAAGATAAATAAATCGCAATATTTGCACCCAATAAAATAATAGAAACCGTTTCAGGATAAAGAGCTAATAAATATTTTAAAGTTTCAAAAATATTTGGATTTGATAATATTTCAAAATCCAATGATACTACACTTGTATTTACCATTATCTCCCTCCAAAAATATCTTTACCAGTGATTACATAGAACATCGTACTCCACGTTACAGTTCCACAAACTAATGAAAATAATTCTGAAAATGGATATGGTATTCCGAAAGATTTCCAAACCATATAATTTCCAGATATTATATTGAATAAAGATGACAAGATGGTTGCACCAAAGAACCAATTACCAAAACCCATATCTCCAATAGTGGAAGGCGTTGAAAGAGCTCCTAAGCTCATTACACCCGTTCCAGTTGGAATATTTGAAGAAATTATGGGAATTTCGAAGTAATCACATACTGAAGGGAGTAATGCAATAGCAATATTCAAAGATAAAATAAAAACCATAATGTTCCAAACTTGTGTTTTAGCCATTTTCTGCACCCCTTTTAAAAACTGTCCATACCCACGCTAATATAGCAATAGATAAGAATAAACCGCTCGATATTTTACCAATAGCTCCAATATGAAATATATCCTGAACTACTGCAAATATAACCGATGATACCAATAAAGATAAATGCAAATTACCACTTGAAGCTGATAAAATTACAAATAATATTGCAGATATCAAAAAGCATAGAACTAAATAAAAAGTAAATGTAAAATAAGGCGGTTCATAAGATTCAAAATAGATTTTTTTAGTTAATATTTGAAATTTAGTATAGTTTGTTACATCATAATTTTGATAATTTTGATTTACAAATATATCATATAAAATTTCAGAATTTTCTTCACAACGATATATTGAAGCATCTAATTCGTTATATCCCCGAGTTAATGCGAAAGTGCTGTTTATTTCATTATATGTAATGTATGTATCAGTATTTTTTTCAGTAACTACAATAACTTTACCTATTGCTTTATCTTTATTTGATAAAACAACTAAATACTGCCCGTACTGCCCGTTTGGTTGAATATTGTACTCAATTCTTTCAGATAATTTATTATCAAAAATACTTCCAATTTCTTGGTTTGCATTTTGATTAATATATATTGTATCAGGGTCTTTTGCAATTATTTGTTTATAAAAATTACCATTTACAAAAATATTATATGTCTTACCTTTTATTAAGTGAGCTACAACATCTTTATTACCTACATTTATTGTTTTTAAATCAGTTGTTTTAACTTCTATTTTATCATCAGAATATGATATAATATTATATTGTACAACATAAGTATTTGCAGGCGGTAATAATATTTCATAACTTGATAAATTGGTTGTTTCAACTTGCCGTATTAATCCATCTGAAGATGTAAAAGTTATTGTTGAATATTCTGGGTAAGTTACATTATAATTTGTATTGTTTGATATATTTACTAAATAATTATTGTTAGTAAATAAAACACCGTTTATCGATAAATTACTTGGAGTTCCCCCTGTTAATTCATCTAAAAATTTAATTTCGGCATTTGATATTTTTGTACCTACTATAAAATCTATTTTATTATATTTTACATCACCGTTGGTTAAAATAGCTTTACATACTACGGTATAATCACCCGATTTAGCATACGTATGTGCTATAATGTTAGTAGTGGTTGATTCGGTCGTTCCATCTCCAAAATCCCAAGTATAACTATCTATATCATAATTGGAAATTACCGAAAATTGTACTGAATCCCCTAAATTAATAACTTCTTTATCTTTTTGAATTTGTAATCCTTCATCCGTTTCAATATACTGATTAGGTATATTAAAACTATTTATTGTTGGATTTAATTCTGTAATTTTACAATCTATTTGATAGTTTGCAACGTTGTAATTGTTATTATTTTTAATAGTAACTTTTAATTTTCCATTTTCTAAACTTTTTGAGATTACAATATTTTCATTGTATTTTTGTAAGCCCATCCATTTGAACGATTGAGTTCCAGTTCGGAAATTACGATAGAATAATTTTTCATCAGTCATTGTAGATGTTTTTTCTCTTGTTTTCTTTTCAGAATCTAATGTATATATACTATAGCTAGGAGTCATCGTAATTTCATGGTAATGGTCATTATCATCTGCTATTATATTATATGCGTCTGGTGCATCATTATAAGTGTAAAAATACGTAGCTACACCCGATTGGAAACGTGAATTAGAAGCAACGTCAGTACCTCCCATAAGATAGTTTCCTAATGCAAATTGACCCCCATTTCTAAGTTGTCCGTACATTTTCACGGTGCTAAGACTGTTAATATCCCTGTTATAATACATATATCCGTCATCGTATGTATCTGCCGAATCGGTCACCGCTAATTGTACCCTATCGTTCACAACAGAAACAGTAGCTCCTACAATTGTCCAATCGTTTGGGTTATAAGTAGAAGCATCGCAGTAGAAGTCATAAACCTCATTTGGATTACTATAGTTAGCCGAATTTACATCTTCATTAACATAATAAGTAACTTCACCATTTGCAGGAATTTCTGGAACTTTAAAAGTTAAAAGTTGATTATCTGAATCATAATGATAATAACACTGTTCTGCATTACAGAACGAAATTGAAAATAAAATTATCGTTAAAAATAGTAAAATTTTTAGTTTCATATTACCATCCTCTTGGATAATTATTCTCATATTCGTTTGAATTTCCTTTTTTATACATATAAATTAAAATAATTACTGCTAATTCGATAGGGAAAGCGTTCCACATCATAATATACGTTCCGTGCCAGGTCATCATCTGCGGAACGTTTGCAGTCATAGGAGTTATGATATTATCGACCATTCCAACGATATAAGTCATATAACCCCACGCTATAAGCATTACTGCATAGGTTATCAAACCCTTTGCAATAACTATATATTTTCCGTCACTCATTTTTTCACCATTTTAAAACATTGTGGCTACAGGTAATAGCATTATCGTGTAAATACATACAATAGGGATAAAAGGGAAGCCTTTACGCTCTTCAATTAGAAATACAAATAAAGTAGAAACCAAGGAAGTAATTAATATTATATAAAACGCTAATGGATTAAATATAAAAGAAATAGATATAAAATAAAAATAGTCGCCTTTTCCCATGAATTGAGATAAAACAAAGCATAATATCAATGAATGTAAAAAAGTAATCAAACCCAATTCTATAAAATTAGAATTCCAAGATATTGCAATAGATAATATAAAATTAATTAATAATTGAATAAGATATACATAATTATTTTTTAAATCACAATAAGACATTAAAATAATATTAAAAAATAATAAAATGTATAAAATGAAATTAATCATATTTACACCTAAAAAGATAATAAATGTATTTAAAATAAAATAGTAAATTATTTAAAAATAATATTAACGACCAGTTTATAATACTAATAAGGTACTAATAAATCAGATATACGGTCATATTCTATGCACTCATTATCTTCCTTATAACAAACAATGTATTTTTTTGTATTTTGGTCGTAGGATATTTCACTCCCGTATTCATTTAATTTAAAGCCTTTTTTAAGTACTTTATCTATTTTACCCAACGCATAATAAACTTTGTATATTTTTCCATCTTCTTCAAGAATATCATCTTCTTTAACTCCCGTATCTATATCATATTCGATAGTACAGGTTGGGTCTTTAGAAGTACGAGTACCTTCCAAACTTTCAAGTTCTTCCAGGGTCATACCAATCTCTTTTTCAAGTTCTTCCTTGGTTACCATACGTTTCCTAAGTTCTTCTCTAAATATTTTTTCTTCCTCATTCATAAAATATCCCTCATTTTTGAGACTAAAATAATATTAACGACCAGTTCTTAGTATTCCGGATGGACAGGGTCTTAATAGTCCAGATATACGGTCACATTCTATCCATTCATTATCTTCTTCCCAATAAACAATGTATTTTTTTGTATTTTGGTCGTAGGATATTTCTCCCCCATACCCATTTAATTTAAAACCTTTTTTAAGTACTTTATCTACTTTACCCAATGCACGGTAAACTTTGTATTTCTTTCCATCTTCTTCAAGAATATTATCTTCTTTAACTCCCGTATCTACATCATATTCGATAGTACAGATTGGATCATCCGTGGTACGAAGATTTTCATCTTGAAAAATTTCTTCATAGTCTTCAATAGATATTTTCTCCCCCATATGTTTCCTAAGTTCTTCTCTAAATATTTTTTCTTCCTCATTCATAAAATATCCCTCATTTTTGATACTAAAATAATATTAACGACCAGGTCTTAGTAATCCAGATATACGATCGTACTCTATGCACTCATTATCTTCCTTACAACAAACAATGTATTTTTTAGTAATTGGGTTATACGATATTTCACTCCCGTATTCATTTAATTTAAAGCCTTTTTTAAGTACTTTATCTATTTTACCCAACGCATAATAAACTTTGTATATCTTTCCATCTTCTTCAAGAATATCATCTTCTTTAACTCCCGTATCTATATCATATTCAATAGTACAGGTTGGGTCTAGGGAAGTGCGTACATTTTCATCTTGGAAAGCTTTTTCAAACTCTTCAATAGATTCTTCAACAAATAAGTCTTTAAGTTTTTTTAGATACTTTCCTTTTTCCTCATCCATAATATCCCTCATTTTTTCTTAGTTTTATTTCTCTTATTTTTACTATTTTTACCTTTTGATTTAACTTTTGAGGGGGTTTTAATATATTTACTCGTAACTTCTTTATCCACTTCCTTTAATCCTTTAATAAAATCTTTTTCTTGATTTTTAAACATATTATAAAAAGATTTACCTTTTTTAACTTTATTTTTATCAATTAATAATGCACTGAACCAATCTGCAAACATTTCTTTATTTTTAGTTCTATACAGTTTTTCTTTTACCCTAATTTCCGCTTTCGGATTATTTTGTTGAGTATATGGAGATATTTTTTTAGTTATATTAATTACTTCGTTTCTTAACTTTTTTCTTTTTTTTAGGTGTTTATACCCTATTTCTCCAAACTTGTAATTCCCGTCTTCTTCATAATCTGATTTTACATTCCTATCATACGCATGCCCTAATTCATGAGCAAAAGTTTTTTCAAATTCTACCTTATTATTAATATCTTTGTTAATATATACAATACCAGGATTACGAATTCCTCGTTTGGCCCTAAACGCTCCAAGTTTATCTTTTTCAGGCTCAGGCATTGCTTTAAGTTTTGGTTTACCAACATATTCATGCGTATAAAATAATCTTTTATTCATTAGTTCGGGCGGTTGTGTATCGACCCCCCTAATATCATACGCTTTCGGATTATTTTTCCATTCATCAAGCTGTTTTCTATTTCCTTTTTTAATAACCCTTTTAGTGGTTAGCAAATCCTTGTGTTGATTATCTACAGACATACTGTGAAATATCCTTAATAGTTTCTTTTTATCTTCTTTATCTGGAATATATTCTTCATTAGATTTACCTTTTTTAGTTCGTGCCAAGTAATCACCGTTTGATAATAAATTAAAAAGAAAAAAGATTATGGTTTTAAAATTGTAGTATTTTGTACAACTGTTTGAGTTGCATTAGCTACATTTTGAGTATTTACACCGTTCATCTGTTGCATTACTTGTGATGCAATCGCAGTCGGGTCAGAACCTGAACTTAAAACAGATATTGCAATAATTCCGATAATCGCAAGTATTAAAATAAGCTGTAATGTAGTCCCATTTATCAACTGGTTACTATTGCAGTTTTTTAAGCTTACAATGTGGTCAACATTTGCATCTATGGCTTGGGAGCTTACGCCCATTGCATATTGTTCAACAGCTCCATAATCTACAGGAGTCCAGAATGAAACAGTATCGCCCGCAACTTGATTTTCTAAAATAGCAAAGTTAATTGTTGGAAATCTTGATTTAAAAGAAAGTAATTGTTTTTTTAAGTCATTTAGTCTTAATTCTCTAATTTCATTGTAATCTAAATTACTTTTAATTTTATTTAATTTATTAAAAAGAAGTTCATTATTATTGGCTCTATCTATTAGCTGATTATAAGCCTTAGAGTTTACAAATTCCTTTAATTTTAATTTGATTTTATCTTTTTGAGTATTTGGTTGATTTAATATTATCGCATATTCTGAAAATATACTAATATAATAATTAAATTCTGATTCATTACATAGTTTTTTAAGCTTTTCAAATTCTAAAATCGGTGATTGAGCTACAAAAGGTTCTAAGGCATTCTGTGAACTATTTTCAACTATTCCAAAATCTACATAATGACTATAACGATTTTTAACTTCGTTTATTTTTTGATATAAATAATCCATTCTTTTTTGTTCCGGGTCTGTTTTGTATTCCCTTGAAGATAATTCAAAGTATTCTTTTAACATGCCCATGAATGTGTTAAATTTAGCTCTTCCAAGCATATCATCTAATATTTTCAACTGTCTTGAGGTTTCGGAGTCATTTGCAATACCTGAATTTAGTGTTATTTTTACACAGGGCATCCCAAATCGTCTGTACCATTTTAAATTTGAGTTTAAAATATGTGTTCTTTTTCCTGCAATCATTACTTCAACGCCTGCAGTATCTCTATTACCCAAACATATCATATCTTCACTAATATGTTCTACAATAACTATATTTGGGTTTCTCATACGCTTTGTAAAAGCTGAAACGATTGTTTTTAGTTGAGCAGGCACAAAAGACCTATATTTTAACCAAAACCAAGCAAAATATAATGTTATACAAGTTATCCCACCATACAATCCCAATGATACTAAATCCATTTAATCACCTTTATTTTTTGAATATTCTATTAATAAATGACCTGTTTGGTGTAGGTTCTTCATCATCTACTTCATATTTAGCAATGTTATAATTCCTAAATACGTTATTTTGTAATTTTGCACCGATTGAATCGCTTAAATGTATTCTTAAGTAATTTTCTCGTTCAGATTCATATAATACAGATTTTGAACTAATTGCACAAGATGGTAAACCTACATTTTTATGAATATACCGTTTTAATTTAGTTTCAGCAATGATAATCTCTTTTTCCCATTCTGAAATATTACCTAATGTTGCACCTACACTCAAAAGCAAATCCTCTTCCGACGTGCTTCGTGAAATAATATCTAAAACATCATTTTTTACATTTTGAGAAATTGGTGTTTGTTGAATTGGTTGTTCATTGCCTTCAAAAAAGTCATCATAGTATTCATGTCGATTTTCATCTTCGGTAGGTTCTTCTTCATAATATTCTTCAGGTTCGTCATTTTCTTCTTGATTTTGATATTTCATAATTATTAGCCTATGTAATTCTTCAGGCGATAATTCTTCCTTGTATTGCATTATACTCGCCTCTTTTTAAGTCGGTCCATTTTAATATCTTCTAAAAGCATTAAGAAATTACATATTACAGCAATTAATGATAAAAAGCCCAAAATTATAGCAATGGTATCAACATACCACAAATTAGAAGACATTAACATATAACTTAGTATTAAACTACTGCAAGATGTAAACAAAGCTAATATCTGATACTTTGCACAATCTAAGTTAAAATAAGATATGATTAATAATATAATAATTGTCAAAAATTCAGCAGTTATAAAATCCATCAAACCACCTATAAGATTAATTGATTAATTTTGTGAAAAATAGTTAAAAAAAAAGAATTGAGATGGTATATTTTTAAAATATGATTTTTTACATCCCACCGCCTTGTTGTCTTCCACCGCCGAAGAAACCAAGAGATTGAAGCAAAATACCTGCACCTAATACCATTGGAATAATTACAAGTAAGTTAAATGTACTTCCTGTTAAATTGGTTAACATTGTTGCTGCACCATACAATGGTGAAGTACTGTTTATCATTTGCATCATAATTGGTGAGATTTGTCCCAAAATACCAATCACGATGAAAAGCATTATAATAACGCCTGCAATTGCATTGACTTGAGATTGAACCCAACCGTCACACTTAGCAGTTGCGATAAGTTTTGCATATTCTGCAATTTGTTTATAACTTAAATTTCCTTCTTCTTCTAATTTTTGAAGCTTACCTAACATTTTTTTACCCCTTTATTTTTTTTTGATAATTATTAATTATTTTATATTATTATATAATAAGAAGTATTCTTGTTGTAATATAAAATACTGTTTAATGCGTACTTTTTTGAACATTTGTGAACTAATTTACAAGTATTTTAGTTTTTAAATTTAACATATATTTTGTAGTAATTAATTTATTTTCATAACAAGTGTGAAGTTCTTTTAATGAAGTATCTATATCATACTCCTTTTTTAAAAATTCAAAGAATTCCCGTATTAATTTATAGTAATAACGTTTTGTTATTTCGTTATTGGCATATATTTGCTGTAAATAGGCTAAACATTGAGTACTATCTTTATCTTGATAGTATTTTGCAATAACTTTGTCTTTAAAGCCATGATTTGAAGAAATGGGTATTTTAGATTCTTCTTGTTCTTCTTCAGGATGTTTAATAGTTTTTATACTTGCACGTATCAAATAATCCCTTACTTTTAATTTTTTAAAGCTTTGAAATCCAAAATTACCATTTTCAATAAGATACTCTCCTTTTTTCAATCTTTTAATAACTGATTTATCTATATCACGGGAATTCGGAACAGAAGCAGCTTTTAAATATATATAATATTGAAATTTACCTACAATGTGATAATCTAAGTCAAAAGAGTTGTGGACTCCGCAATAAAGAGATATCCAAGATTTTCTATAGTCTTTAAAATTGGTGGTAAATCGCTCTAATATCCTATATGCAATACCTTTAAATGTAGCAGGGAATAAATCGTCCGCTTCATCTATAAATATGCTCGTCCATTTTGCATAATCCAAAGTAAGATAATAATCAAAGAATTCAAACCAAAATAAGTTATTATTTTTAGTATTTTTTTCTTTATCGGAAAATATAAGAGTATTGGTTGATTCGATAGTTTCAATTAATTTTGGAGACACCTTATAAGTTGTAGGTGTGTATACGACATTTAAAACGCCTTTTTCAAAATTAGATACTAAATGTTTAATATCTTTGTAAGATTTTTTTCTTAAATCGGATTTAACCCGTGAATCTTCGGTAATTTTAAAAATATCCACTTCATCATTGATATGATGATGAATTAAAACCTTTTCTTCCCAATTTTCTATATAATGATATGATTCTGTGTCTCTACCTCTCCATATTACATATTCATTATTCATTAGTTGCATAGCAAATCTTAACATTAATGTTGATTTACCAGTCCCAGGCGGTCCAGTGATTAAACACTCTTTACCACCATCTGCATAGCTACGTTCTAATGATTTTTCAGTTAATTCCCAACCATTTTTTCGAGCTACGTCTCGACCATTTCCAAAGAATGCTCTTTTTAGATTCATAAGAAATACCTCCAAGAATTTCAAAAAGTGAACAAAAGTGAAATACCCCGAGGGGGAAGGGGTATACATATATATAATGGGTTTATGAAAATGCGAAAAAAATTATTGCAAAAAGTTGCTTGGATGATTTGTTTTTTTTAAAAAAGAAAAAATAAATTTAATGTTCATCCAAAAATGATTGTTTTTCAAAAGCAACTTCATCAGCAATATTTAGTAATAAAAAATATAATCGATTATTAATTTTATTTAATTTATTAATTTTTATTTTATAAAGTTTATAATCTTCAGTTCCAAGAACTTCCTGACCTGAACGATAGCGATGATATAAATCAAAATTGGTAGATAAATTTATTTTATCAATTTTATTGTGTAATTGGTAAAGTTCATCAGACGTATTCATTAATCGCATATAATATTCAGAGTATTCTGTTTTTAATCGCTTCTTTTTTTCTTGAACAATGTACAATAAACTTGTAATTGCCAATTCGAGAGCTTTAATATTTAGTTCGATATCATTACCCCTAGAATATTGAAGTATTAAAAAAACAGTGTTGTTTGCAACCATATCTAAATCGGCCATTATTCCACCTCAAAGTGAGCTGGTACTACTAACTTACGGGAAATCTTTATAAGTCCGATTTCTTTAGCGGTATCATATAATAGCTCTGAAAACATAATTAATAATTTAGGATTTGGTACAGTATATTCGCAAGATATGTGAATTTTCTTTTGTGACCTTGTTTGTAATTCCGTGATTCTTTTACTTTTTTCAATATATGGTACAATTTCAACAAACGAAGATGCACCAATTTGATATTCAATTAAAATAAAGTAATCATTCATATTTTTAGACCATGAAGAATAATATTTTTCAAAATAAGACATTAATTTTATATTATTATTAGTTTTAGGAATATCTTCCTTCAGTTCAAAAAATATATTTGCAATAATTGCAATAACTTCAGAATAAGATTTTAATTTTAAGTTATTGGATAATTTTGTAGAAATAATAAATTCTTTTAAAAATAGTACTTTGGTTGCTAATTCTTCATTTAACTCCCTATTCTTTGATACTTGTTCCGTAATCATAACAACCCTCTGCAACTTTATTGATGGCAATTTCTATGACTTTATAATCAAGATATTGAGGATGTTTTTGTTTAACTTTCTTTATTTCGTTAAAAAATAGTTTTTTCTTACTTTCGGATAATTTATATTTCTTAGCAAGCGTACCTGCTTTACTTTTAACAGTATTTAAAGAACTACATTGAGCATTGTTCATAATTGCATCATTTAGCAAAGTTCCACATCCTGAATCATATATCACGGGAAATTTGCCTGCTGCATAATAATCCCTTTGACCATAATCTATAAAAACTTCATCACATAATGGACATATTTTTAATTTCATCTAATCACCAGATATTATTTAAAATATCGTATATGAAAGGACAATATAAAATAGTAAAATAGACATAATTACGTATGTGTAATCACTAGGTAAGTCCTTCATACAATAATAAATTCTTCTTTGGGAGAAGTAATAATAACTATGAATATGATTATATATTACGATTTCCCCATTTTTTAATATTCTGCTAATCCCGTTGAGCTCTGCTCAACCCGCGTTCAAATCGCGGTCTCCGCGTATTCTTTTATTGAAGTTTTATTTAAGCTTAGTTTTAAAATCTGTTTTATTTAATTTATCTATTATAAAAAAGTAGTTATTTTATAGTTTTATAGCTTTATTAAAGTACGTTATACGCTTATTTTTTTAAAATCCATCTACGGGCTTATTGAACTTATTTTTTAATTTAAAGAGTTTTTAAAGAAAATCTCAAAAAGGCACCAAGTAAACTATCCGCCGTTAGGGCTATAATGGGCATAGCTTAGTAAGGACCTGTAAAGTTGATTGACAGGTTGCAGGACTAGGGTCCTATTTCGGGAATTTTCAATATATCGAAGTCCTTCGATATATGTGGTCCTACGTTTTCGGGCGCAGGACCTCGTAAAATAGGGTGGTCCTACGTATAAAAAAAATAGATTAATATCGCACATGGGACAATATATCTATAAAATAAAAATACATTTTAGTCTTATGGATAAAAGTTAAAAAAGTAAAGTTAGCAAACATATTTCTTAATTTGCTCAGAAGTTCCATATGTTGCTATTATATCAACCTGTATCTTTTTAAGAATATTTTCTTGTTCGGATAACCCTTCAGTTTTTTCTTTTTCATTTAATTCTTCTAACTGAACTATTGATTCATTTACCCATTTTGAATAGATTACTATCCATTTATTATGTTCTTCTTGAGCTTCTTTTATCTTATTATTTTCAAGATTTACAAGCATACTATGTTCTTTACTTGATAATACATCTAAATTAACAAGTAATTCTTTATTGTTATTTATGAAGTTATTGAATTCTTCGGATGTAGAATACCGTTGAAGTTTGATATACCTCTGTAAGACGATTACCTTTTCAACATTTAAATCATTCTCATCACTTAACGTGTTTAATTCTTGTTCTTTTTCTTCCAACCGTTGCTTTATATCATTCAATTTATCAACCATTGATATCACTGCTCGCTTTAAATATTTTATTATTTTTTGATTTTTTTCATTATCAAAGTATTGATTAGCTACTTTGGATTTAATAGATCTAACTACGAATTCAGACATTGAAACTTTATAAATTGATGAATATTTTTCTAAGAGTTTTCTATCTTTTAAGTCACATCGAACTTCAAAACGTGTCGCATGTTTATGTTTTGGTGGTCTTCCAGGTTTTATTTGTCCGTTCCAAGTATTAACCATTGGAACCACCTTATAAAACTGATTTTATTTTCTTTACAGCTTTACTATCTGCTTTTAATTCAAAGAACTTTAAAAGTTTTTTATAGTTGCTTAAATCTTCATTTAGGTTTAAAACTATAAAGTTAGCTTCTTTTGTTTCTTTATTAATATATTCCAAGTCTATTAAAAAGTAAATCATTGATTTATTGGGTCCTTTTACTTTAGATATTATTTTTTTCTTAATCAATTGTTGTAAACGTTGATTATTGCTTTTATAACCCTCTAGTTTGTTTAGCTCTGCAGTACTGATAACTCCACCATTATCTATAATTAACTGCAATATTTCTTCCTGAGTTGCCAAACTCCTCACCCCCTTTATTCTTTTTACAGATTATTAATTCATCCCCATTATCGTGAACAGTAACTTCTTCGTAGTAAGATGCTACCTTTTTAATTATTTTTAAAACAACATATGGATTCATGATTATCCCCCCATAACAAATCTTTTAAATCTTTCAGCGAAACCATTTTATTCACTTCGTTCATAAAATCCTTTCATGGATATGGTTAGTTATAACAAATCTTTTAAATCTTTCAGCATACCCTCTGTTCTCTCTTTAGAATGACTATAAAACAAAGTAGTTTCAATTGATCTATGGCCAAGATACTCTTTTACAATGTCTATACCAACACCTTTATTCAACATATCAACTGCCCTACCGTGTCGAATAGAATGAATTACAATTCTTTTATTTTGAGGAATTTCCCCATCTTTCTTTAATTCCTCAACAGCTTCCCTAAAAGCTTTTCCAAGCCATGTATTATTTACCCTTTCACTTTTATCATTCTGAAATAAAGGACTATTGGGGGTATTGTAAAGATTATGTTTCACATAATAATTCAACAGCTTTAAAGTTTCATAACTACAAACTACCTTTCTTTCTTTACCCCCTTTAGTATTTCTAAGTAGAAATTCACCTTTTTTAAGATCGCAATCTCCATAGGTTAAATTTAATATTTCTGAATGTCTACAACCCGTATCCCAAAGCAACCTTAACATTGTAATATCCCTTATTTTAGTTCTAGAGTTTTGCTGAATAATCTTTTCAATTATCGAATTTAAAATATCAAGAGTCATTGCATCATAATGTTTTACTTCAATCTTACCAAATCTCTTTCGATCCTGTGAATCTATTTCAAACTCTTTAAAGTTTTTAAGTTTAAAAACTCTGTGAAAAACTTTTAAAAAGTTAAAATACCTGTTTTGCGTATTTCTTGAAGTTTCACGTTCTTTTTCAAGATAGTTGAAGAATTTAACAAAATCTTCAGTGATCATGTCTTCAGGTTTTGTGTGATGTGTTTCAAAGCAAAATCTCAAATAAACTCTCAATCGTGTAATGTCATTTTTAATAGTATTTTGTTTAATTCCGTCGAATTCCCGTTCTTCAATGTATCTATCCACCCAGTCTTCCATTTGTGTACTTCTTCCAACTTTTTCCTTTTTCTTCCGCTTCTCTTTAATCATTAGTAAATCATTAATATTGGTATCCTTCATGTAGCTCTGCCTCTTGCAAATAATTAATCAATATGTCGGTGGCTTTTCCATATTTTTCAACGATTTTAGCTTCTCTTTCAGATAACGTTATAGAAACTTTGTGCTTTTTTTCATATTTAACTGCTTGAACTAAATATTCGGGATTTATTTCTTTTAATTCCTCTATTTTATGTAAGAAATACCTTACATCCCTTGAATCGATTTTATTTCTTGTGTAAAAATATTTACGCATTAAAACCCCCTCTAATCTTTAAACATTATTTCAGCATCAAACTCTTCATTTAATCGTTTACAACAAAAGTGGAAACCTTTTAAGGTTTCAAAAGGAATCGTTTGACAGAATTGAACCTCTGGACAAGACATATAGACTTTAGCTTCATCTGTAAAAACGTCTACAAATAAAACTGAGTCATTTACTCGCCCGATTAAAGTTTTTATATCTTCAATCGCATTATCGATAACAAACTTATCTTTTCTAAAGCTAAAAGCGTTATACTCCTCTTTTTTAACTTTTTTCAATAAAACTTTCTTCCCATACTGTGTTTTATAGAACTGTTCAAGTGCTTCCTTATGCTCAGTAAATAATTTGTTAAACTCTTTATTTTCATGATTAACCGATTCCCAATGTGCTCTATGTGAATCGTATTCTTCTCCATTTTCTCCTTGCATTATGTAGTATTCAACAGCTTCCATAGTTCCCCCCACCTTAAAAAGTTATTTCAATAATTGAACGTCTTTAAACCATTTTATACAGTATTCTAATGTCATATTTGATACGATGATTAAAAAACTATTATTTTGTATCATTAGTGGTGTATCCTTGGATTGGATAAAAATTATAGAATTATGTTTATTATTTGTAGCCCTGACTAGATTTAAAACTGCATTTACTTGGTCTAATGGAGCATTACAAATTTGATATTTTGTTCTAGTATTTTCTTCATAGTTTTTAGAAGATTGATACATCTCTTCAAGTTCATCTTCATACTCATTTTTTAAAACATACATCGAAGTTAAAAAGTTTTTAAACTCTCTACCTTCCACGGTATTCATATCAAACCTCAAAGCCATGTAATTATTTAATTTAACCCATTTAAAGTTTGAAAGTTGTGGATTATCTGTTTTATCCAGTCCTAAAAGTTTTAAAGCATTTTGCACTTTAATGTAATCAATATTAGTTTTCATTTTCTCACTCTTTTAATTTTTAATTTTCTTTCAAAACATATTTTTCATATAAATTTAGTTCCTTTAACCAGTTCATGGTAACTTTGTACATATCCACTTCTACCCAACCCATAAGCTCGTTTAAACCTGCTACTTGTCTTTTATATTCTTGCATCACCATCTGTTTGCAATCTTTTTCCGAAGTTTTACCGTACTCAGTACTATAGATTTCTGCAATAATTACCCAGTTTGGTCTTTTCATTGAACCACCTAAGCATTATTTTTAATTTTCAAATTTTTCAAGTGTCTTTTGCTTTTCTTCTTTCGAATAAGCATAAATTCCTTTTGCATTTTTACCTCGTTTTAAAGGTTTATTTCTTTTACTCCAGCAAGTTTTACCGTAATAATTACCCTCCGAATCGCATAAAGCATTTTTCTTTAAAACAGTTTGATTGCATCGTTTACAGATTACTGTTTCATTTTCCATTTTACTCCCTCAATTTTCACGATTTTTTTATTTTTTATCCCCTATTTTTTTACGCTCTGTTTTATATTTTTTATTTTTAGATTCATCGTTCTCTTCCGTATCTTTCATTGTTTCTTCATCTAAAACCTTTACAATAACCCGTTTACCAATTAATTTTCCAGGTATTGCAGGTTGAACTCGACCTGAGTTTCCTAATGGTTTTACAACCCCCTCGTATTCGTGAACTACTTTCACAAATTTCACCTTTTATTTTTATATTTATGTTAGTTTATTTATTTACACTATCATATTTAATTAATCTATTATATATAATTTTCTAAAAATTACACTATCATATATAATTACAATATCATAAAATAATATAATAATGTTTAAAATAACAGGACATCTAAACTTTAAGTAGTAAAAACAAGGGTTGTATTATGGATATGTTAAAAATAATCTCAAAAAAACATGTTAAGGAAATAATTTATTGTTTGGATGAAAATGGGGAATTGTATGTCGGTCAAATCGGAGAAATTTTAAATGTAGACCGCAGAAATTTGAGTAGATTATTAGCTGAATTAGCAAAATCTGAGATTGTAATAAATAGAAAAGAAGAAGTTGAAGATAATTCATTGCCTAAATCGTATTACAAATTATCTATAAAGGGCGAAAATTTAAAATTAATATTGGATATAATGAATATATTGAATAAAGATATTGAAAGAGATATACAATTTAAATTAAAAGAATTAAAAAGAATTCTTGAAGATAAAAATGAAGATTTAGAAGATTCGGGAAATAATAAAAACAATATGCAAAGTAACAATACAATTAATGATAATTCTGGATTTGTAAATACTGGAAATATTGGTGGCAATGTTAAATTTCAAAAATAATTTTTACTATTTTTTATATATTATACTTTATATGTATTACTTTTTTATTATTGGATATTATAAAATAATACTTTTTGCTTTTTGTATTAATGGTTTTACATTGCATTTATGCCGGTAAAAACTATAATAAAACATAGTTAAAATATAATATTTAATACACCATTATCTAATAAAATATAATATTGTTATGGATTGTTTAACCATTTAAGTAAAATAGATTAATTTATTGAATAAAAGTTAATCTACATGATTGGCTTTTCTACCGGTAGTAATTATTAGTATAGATTATATGATATAGATAAGAATTAATAACGGCCGGCCGGTATTAATTATACTATTATTAATTAATACCTCATTTCTAATTTTTACCGGCAATAATTATCATACAAACTAACAAATATGTAATATTATTTTTTTAACTTTTTTCATAAAATATATAAACATTTAATTAAAGATTTTTTAATATTATTATACCATAGGGTAGGAATATCGAAAAAATAGATATATTAAATTTGGAGAAATACGATGAATTATTAAAACTTCAGCCCTCTAATGAATCTGCAGTAACTGGAAAAGTTCGTATTATGATGAAATACGGAAAATATGAAGAAGCAAGAAACTTAATAAATAATCATAACTATTTTAACACATTTAATTTATCGATACAATTTTATAACGCAATTTTATATTTTTTAGATAATAATACCCAAAAATCCAAGGAAATAATTCAAAAAATGTTTTTGAGAGACATGACCATATACAAGCCTGACGATTATTTTAAAGACGTTTTATCAAATATAAATTATAATGTGCCTGAATTTGAAGATTTATATATTGAAACAAAACTTGAAAGGGAACTCTCTAAAGATAGCCATACTCAAGATCATTGTAAAATAAAAGAATATTGCAAGATTTTGTACGAGCATACGAACAAAATAGAATATAAAAATATGTATGAAAATCTTTTGGAAAAAGAAAATGCAATTAAAAACGAATATTATCAAAAATTAGAACAAGAAAGATTACGATTAGAACAGGCGCGATTTGAAAAAGAAGCAATGGCTCGAAAAGTTATCCTCGAAGAAATTGAATCTTTAAAAAAACGATTAGAATACTATTATGAGGATAAAGATTATGAAAATTTTGAATATGTATATAGTATTCTAAAGGATAATGAAAAATATCAAAATTTTGTAGATTTTAATTATTTGCAAAATTTAAAAAATAATCTAATTAATAGATTAACGGAAGATAAAGTTAACATTTTACGTGAAAATATTCAGTTATATTATTTAAAAAAAGATTATGAAAATTCTACAAAGTATATCGATTTATTATTGAACAATAATGATTATTTAAACTACATTTCAGAAGAGTACTATCTAAATCTTAAAAATAAAATATATGAAGAAGAAACTAAACTTTTTGAAAATAATTTAAAAGATGCACTTTTAGATGGTAATTATATCATTGCTTTAAATAATGCTAATATATTATACCAAAGAACGGGAATTAACAAATATTCTGAGATGGTGCCAGAACTAAAGCTAAAAAAAGAAGAACAATTATTAAACTTAAAAAAACAAAAAATAACGGATGAAATTAATTATTTAAATGAAGACATAAGGAAATATCTATCTAATAAAAAATATGTTAAAGCCATTAAATGTGTAAATAAACTAATTATGAATGAAAACTACGTTCCACATATTGATTTAGAACGTTATAAAAAATTAAAAGATGAAATTACGAATTTAAGAATTAATCAAGAAATAGATATTTTAAAAGAAGAAATAACATTATTGGAATCTAAGAAAAATTATAAAAAAGCAGTAATTAAAATTGATGAACTCCTAAAAAATAAAAAATATGGTAAATTTATCGATAAAAATTATTATTCTAACTTAAAAGACGAATATTTAAAAAATATAAGCCAAAAGAAGCAAAAAAAGAAATTTAGAAAGAAATGATTACTCTGTAATTTTTGAGGTGGAAATATGGAAAAAATATTATATAAATTTAAAAACGATTATACAGATTTTGAAATTACACCATTTGAAAATGGTAAGGAAAAAGAAACTATGATTTTACACATTGATATTGGTGAATCCACCACTAAAGAGGATATTTTAGAAATGTTTGAATCGTATATATTGGATTTTATTGACGAAAAAATCGATTTAGATAAGTGTGAGTTCATTAAAAAAGAAGATGGTTATACGTATATTATTTTGGCTGAAGAATAACTATTAATTCTATTTTTTTAATTTTTAATTTTATTTAGTAAGTAATTATATATACTAAAATAAGAATACATTATATCAAGTTATACGAAGTTAGTTCGACTAACTTGAAATAACTTATTTTACCATTATAAATTTTATAAATAATATTCGAAATATGGCGACGATCAACAAACAATAATAAAACACGGAAAAAGTGGGTGAAACTAATGGTAAAAGCAAACATTACTTTAGATGAAAGTACCAATAAAATAATTAACTTGGTAAAAACGACTGAAGAATTCAAAGATAAAAGTGAAGCTATAAACTATATCGTTTTAGAATACGCTGAAAAAATATTAAATAAAGAAACGTTCAAAGAAGAATTTATTCAGTCAGTGCTTGCAAACAAAAAAAGTTTGCCTTCGGAAAATGTGGATATAACTAGTGAAGCTTATAGGCGTGAATTACTCGGTTTATAATTACCATTATAAGAGATGGTAAAATGCAATTAAAAATTGCAAATGAAAAATTATCTAATAAAATTAAAAGAATAGCTAGAAAAGATAAAAAGCATGCAGAAGCTTTATATAAAGCATTTGATAAATTAATTGAAAATCCATATTGTGGAAAACCTTTAAAGCATGAATTAAAAGGTAATTACCTAATTCACGTTTATTCTTCTTTTGTTTTAATATATGAACTTAAAGAAGACGTTAATACTATTGTTATTTTAGAATATGCGCATCATGATGATGCATATTAATTATTAAATATTATTTTCTTACTTTTTACAAGTTATAAATTTAAACTTTTTAACCCATTAAAACCTTAAATTATATATGTAATCTTTTAGAAAATATTATTATTTAAATTAACGATTTAACTAATTAAGTACTAATTCTTAATATATCCAATTAAAAATCTCGAGGGTTTATTATGATGGATAAATTGATTTCAAAAGAACATGTTAAAGAAATAATTAATTGTTTGCATGTAAATAAAGAATTACAATTTGAAGAATTAAAAAGTGTTTTAAGAATAGATTATAATGAATTAGATATGATAATGTTAGAACTGTTAAACTTAGAAATTGTATTGAATAATAAAGATATTTACAAATTATCCAATAAAGGAATTTATTTTAAAGATATACTGGATAATTTAGATAATTTGGAAAATAATGATTATAATTCTAAATTTGGAGCTAATAGCTCATCAAATAATGAAGGTTTTATAAATATGGGCGTTATAAAAGGAAATGTTAATTTATACAAGTTTTAAGATTAAATAACGAATAATTATATAATAAGTATAATAAGTATAATATTACATTTAAAAATACTTTTTTTAACTTTTTTAATAACATCTATTTTAAATGATAAAGTTTTAAATCATATTATCATTTGTGAAGGTGTCGACCTAATGAACAAATGAATAGATTACCTACTATTTTCCCACCCCTCATTATATCCTTAAATAAAGGACTATTAACTATGAATTATTTAATTAATTACTTTATTTCAAAACTATTTTTAAATTACTCATCACCCTCATTTTAGTATATATGGGATGTAGAATGGTGGAACTATGAAGTTAAAAGTATGTCCCCGATGTGAAGAAGTTTTTCTTGACCAGGGGCAAAGAGATTATTACGCATCGGGTAAATTTGCAGTTATTTATGATACAGGCTGTGGAACACTACTAAATAGTGCAGTTATTAATGCTGGAACTTGTAGTTCAATGAACACGGTTAAAAGTAAAGCTGGCGAACTTGCTAAGAAATATAAATTATCCGAAAATAAGAAAAAACTATTTTTTAATGAAATAAAGAACGTTAAACAAAATCATCCTAATTATCTTGACTATCAAGTCATAGAAATTGCATTAAATATGATTGCAGAGGGTTGTTATGAAATATAATAATTCAGAAAAATATAACGTAGATATCCAAAATCAAAATGGCGGTCAGGGTAAAGTAATCGCAGATTTAGATTTAAGGAAATATATTGCAGAACATTATATTAATGCAATCGAATTAGAGAGTCTCGCAAAAAACAGTTCAAATTTAAAATATGTAAAATCTCTTGTCGATGAGCTTAATGTATTGCAAAGATACCTTAAACCGCACGTAAAAGAATATATAAAGAAAGAAGAAAGAAACATGGCACCTTATATAAACGAATTAAAATTAAAAACAAATAATATAAATGGAAAAGTTATCATTGTTAATATAAATGAAATTAAATACTATTTTGATAAATTACAAAACTTAGCTTACCAGGTTGGTTTTATAAAAGTCAATAACTTGTATAATAAAAAATCAAAAACCGTTATAGATTTTTTAGAAGATTGTTTCACTTCTTCATACCCTAAAGCTTTTGATGAAGCGTTTGAAACTTTTGATAATAATATGGAAGTTTTAAAATCAAAAAATAAAGAAAATAAAAAATTTTAATCGTTTTTTTTTGCTCGACTTATATTATTATATAATATATATAGAGGGGGTGTGAATATGCTGAAAACACGGAAAACACGGAAAACGAATCAAAACTATATCTTCAAAAACATGTTAAAAAACTACATTCCTCAAAATAATAGTAATATACCGATTTGTCTTTTTTTTCAACTATTATCTTATTCAAGAATTGCATCTGAGTCCGATTTACAGGTTTTAATCATGGGTAAGGAAGGTTCTGGTAAATCAGGGTTATCTATGATATTGGGTGCTACAATAGATGAACATTTTCTTGATAATCTTAAATCTAAATTCTACCTTTCAGGTGGTTCTGAAGTTATAAGATTTTTTGAATATATTCAAACTCAAAATAAATTAGGTAATAAAAAAATAGTTTATTTAATCGATGAAGCACACACGTGGATGCACTCTCAAGATGCCTCAACAAAAGAATCCATCAGATTAAAACAATATTATCGTAATGCAAGAATCTCGGGAGCTATTGGTTTACATTGCACACCAAATATGACTGAAATACAACCTTTGATTATTCAACGCTCCGATATTATAATCCTGTTGGGTAAATTGGATGTTAATAAAAATTTAGGTACTGGATATATTTTTTTAGGCGAAGATAAATTTAATCTTGCAACTAAGCTTAAATCATTACGTTCAACAGGTCAGTATATTTCAAATGACCCCGAGGAACTCATGAAACAATGTAATGGCAACGCTACTTTTACTTTTAAATGGAGTCAAGAACCTAAACTTTATAATTTGTATCGTCCTCTAAAAAATGCAGGTTATTCAAACTTTTTAGACGATGCAATTGCTGAATTATCAAATAAACACAATTTAACACAAATATCAAATGATTATTACGGTTTAGAAATTAATCCTGGCGGTTATAAAACTACATACGATGAAAAACCGCCCGTACTTTTTGAAAATGATTATATGTCTTACAATGTAATCGTAGAACTAACAGATATTAATTATAAGGCATTAAGTCAAAAAGTAGCTCGATTAAGAAAGCAAAACAAAATATCGACGGTAAAAATAGGACTTAAACAATACGTACGTATTGGAGATATTAACAAATTATTATAAGTTTTTTTATTATTTTCCATTTTGGAGGTGATATTATGTAAAAATTAATAGAAATTAGGCTATTTTCAGTTATTTATTTAATTATTTATTATTTTAAAAAAATTAAAAAGGTGTAGCATATGCAACAAATCTTATTAACAAATATGAAAAACGTTAAAGCAAACTTAAAAATGTTTGCAAACGTAATAACAGGAGTTTCAAGGGGTGAAATAAGTATTAGGAGCTTAGCAAGTATTGTTGGAGGTATATTTATCTCAATAATCATGACTTTGGTTGTATTGGGTTATTTATTAGAACCTTTGACTGATGCACTAAATGGAACTGCGTTAGCCCCACACGCCGATAAAATTATTGCTATGATTGGTATTGTATTTGGTCTTTTGGTACTCATGCCATTATTACTCTTAATCGATCAGATGAGAGCGTACTTCTAAATATGTATACGGAGCTAATAACTGTAACATTGATAATATCAACTACTATTTTAACTGCAATGTTACAACTTCCTAAATTCCGAAGATTTTTTTTCGGAATTATCACATTTATTTTCTCAATCAATACTACCATAGCAACGGCAAATACTGTTTTTAACGATATTAAATTAGATTTAACTTATTTAACGATTACTTTTGCAATTATAACATTATGGAATTTGATAATCACAATGTATACAATAATGGATGGGCAACCGGTGGAATAATGAATGAAGAGTACGAAAGATATGGCGATGAAGAAGAATATATCGAAGATGAAGAAGAATATGGGAATGAACCAGAAGATTATGGTTCGCAATATGCTTCAAGTTCAAGAGTAACCGAAGCAATTGATTTACAGGATATAAGCAACAAAGATAGCTTAAAAATAATAATGCACGAAGGTAATAATTATAAAAATAATCCTGATTTGTATTTATTGGGTGCATCGACTGCTTTATCGGTTACTGATGAATTTAGTAGAAAAGAAATGATGATGGATTTAAAAATAAACGAATTTTCTAATAAAGATTGGGGGAAACCGAATATTTTAAAATCCCGTAAAAATTCATATAATCGAGAACATTTAAGGGCAGTTACTAATTTAAACCTTACAAAATCCGATAAGGGTAGATTTGCAGACTTAACACATATTGTTCAAACGATGCACCACAACAACGTCAATCAAGTTCCAAAACCAAGAGGATTTTTTAGCGGGTTAATGAGGAGGGGTTAATATGATTGAAATAATATTAATGATTTTATTAGTCATTGCACTATTTATCGCTTTTATATGTGGTTTTGGCTTTTTCTGTACGTTAACGGCAATACCGAAGGATGCAAAATCTATTGTTTGGGCTAATTTCAAGTACAATGTGCTAAATAAAAAGTATACTTTTTTAGCAAGAGATGTCAATACGGGTAAAATACACGTAGGGGAACACGACGGTAATATTTCCAAGATAAAAATAGGTAAAAGAGTTGTAGAACAGCCAAGAATTAGGTTAAAAGATAAATTATGGGACATACCATTTGGAGAGTTTAGGCAAGGTATGGGTATACCAATCAGGGGGGATGCACCCGTAATCTTAAAGAAAATAACACAAACGTATGGAGCTCATGCAATAGGTGAGTATTTTAATACTTATTTAGAATATCAATCACTTATCGAAGATTATTCGGAAGACCCAAAGGTTGAAAAACAAATTACAAAACTTGAAGATAGATTATCTGAAATGAGGGATAAATTTGCAGTAGTTGCAGGCTCAGGAGTTAGCTATTTTGATGAAAGAGATTTAGAAATTTATGAAGATATTGAAAATGATTTAAAAGAATATGAAAAACATAATGATTCTGAAAATTATTCAAATCTAAAAAAGAAATATTTAGAATTTATCACTTATATTGTAGATAAATATAAAGATAAAAATTTAGGAGAATCGCTATTTATCCTTAAAAAACATAAAAAAACAGGTAATAAAATTCATAATACTAAATTTATCGAATTTGTAAATTTAGCTGATTTTGATGACTACATACTTGATGGAGACCCTATGAGAGTTCAAGGTTTCATTGAGGAAAGAACTGCAAACCATATTTTAAAACATCTCAAAGACTTTAACAAAACTCAATTTTATATAATAGCTTTAATTGCAGGTGGAGTAATGCTTTTATTAGGTGGTTATGGGTTAAGTATGTTATTTGGACAGCAAGACGTCCATGTGGTTGTGCAAGCAGTAAATGAAACAGCAAGAACAGTAGTATCAAACGCTACGACGATTCCTATAAGTTAAATGGTTAAATGGTGGAATTATGTTAACATCTCAAAAAATAAGAACACTAATATTATCCATTGTAGGAATCGGAATGACCATATTTGTATGGTATGTTGTAACTATTGCGGTTTCTTCAATAGACCAAGCTTTATATCCTATTGCAATGGAAATGGCTCCCGATATGATGGGTTGGCACGACCAAATCGTCTTAGTTTTAAATTTATCTGTGACATTAATAATAGTTGCCATATTAGTTAGCGCTTATGCAAGTAGAAACGGATACGAGTCAGAAGACGGATATTATAGGTAATTGGGTGATATTATGAAAAATATGAAGAAATACATTTTTCTTTTTTTGATTTTATTAGCTTTTTTATCGATAAATTCCGTTTCTGCTGATTTTAATTATTATACTAATATTGAAGTTACAGAATTCGAAGGAACTTCTGCAACTTTTCCAATTTATTTAGTCGATAGAATCCCTGATTTTAACAACAATGGATTTATAGATAATGAAGATAAATTGTACTTTAAACAGCACCAATATGCTTTAATAAACTACGATTGTGTAAAAGAAGACGGTTCAGACATAGTAGCTTATATGAATGGAAATATCGTTCCTCAAAAATTAGATAGTTTTAAAATTAATCAATTATCCGAAAATAAAATAATCGTTAAGGGAACTACAAACGAACCAACGATAACGCTTAATATTCAATATATCGATTTAAACAGCACTTCGCATATGATTTCTGAAACCGTAAACGTTGAAAATACCAACTACTACTATGAAATGAGTACTGAAAATATAAAAGATAATTCAGAAATTAATATTGAAATTCCTCAAAAAAATACAAATATTCAAGGAATAATCAATAAAAAACCAATTATTTTAAGTAAATTATATGTGAAAATTACAGAAACTGGAACGTTAGCTGTAAAATTTGACAATGATAATCCACCAACACCTGAAACGATAACTGTTCAAAAAAATTATTGTAATTATTTTATCGATAACGACGTTTTAACTGCCAAGATTATAGATATTCCGGCAAGTAGTACGACTAATGTGTACATTGAAGAAACATCTAACCCCGTAATTGTAAGTAGTCCTACTCAAGTGTTTGATTTTTATTGTGACGCTTCCACTTATGATGCAAACGATTGGACATGGGGGTATGGTGCAACAACAACCATTGCAAATAATAGAGTATATTTAAATTCAAACCAGGATAAAGGCAATATGCATACAAAAACAATGTATACACATAATACTCGTTTAAAAATGAATGGACAAATTATTAAAGGAACATATTTTGGTTTTATAAATGATTATAGGTTAGAAGCTGGTACTTTATCCCCAAAGTACCAATATATCTATACAGACTATTATTACTCAAGATATAGACAGTTTTACTACGAATCAGGCGTATCTATACAATATATTACAGATGATATATCCGAAACTAATAACGACCGATTATTCACAATAGATTGGTATTCTGATAAAATTGTATCTTCGGCGGATGGATACAGTGTATATAAAGATAAAACGATGGGAAACACACAATATGTAATATATAGATTAGATACATCGCTTTCTTCTTCGTCTTCGATGTCTTTTAAATATTTGTCAGTTCAAAAAATTGATAAAAATGTTGAAATCACTAAAATTTTTGAAGATAATAAATTAAAGGCATTTGTAAAAAATAATAACAATTATGCACTAAATAATTATCAAATTGATATTAATATAAGTGATTTAAATTCTCCAAATTATGTTAATGTGTATACTACAACACTAAATGAAGACCCCATAACTTCAAATTCAAATATCGATTATTATTCGACAGGTTATCAAAATGAAGTAGACTATCCAAGCATTGTAAAAGTAGGGCAATCTTTTGAGTTAATAATTAATGGGGAGTTACCTACTACAACGATAGTAAATTGGGGTGACGGTTCATCAAATACAATGAATTCAAACACAATTACACACAGTTATTCACAAACGGGAAATTATATTATCACCATAACTTATAACAACGAAATAACTAAAAATTACGATATTACAGTTCAAGAAATAGAATATATTAACTATTTAGTTAATTTTTACTATGAAGATAACAGTACAAAATTTAACGATAGTTTAGTAATAAATACTGAAAATTTAAACAAAAATACAAACGATTCAATAAATGTTTCATTACCTGAAAATTCATTAATCGTAGTTTCTTACAATAACGTAGTTAGAAGCGTTTATACTTCTGAAAATAGTATAATTAATATTTATATGCCCTCAAAGACTTCCTACTTATCTCAAGTGCGATTATCCTCCTATTATGATGACAAGATAACTGTAAAATCAACCGATAACAAAATAATCTGTGAAAATACGAAAGAATTAAATACGTATTTAATGACCGGAAAAGTTTATAAAATATACATAAATGACGTTTTTTACAAAGATTTAACCGTAGATGGTGCAAAAGATATATCACTACCTTATTCTAATAGCAATACTGGTTTAGAAATACACGCTACACAAAACGATAAGTGTGTCATAATTTATGGCAAATCGAGTTCTGAGGAAACGTTAAAAGTTGAATTTAAATCAAATTATGGAAATTATACAAATAATTACAAAATAACAAGTGATATGACAATTATACAAATTGACAAATCTACAATAATTGATAATATAAATAATACCCCCAATCAGTTTAAAGTTGATTTAAAAATCTATGATTCATCTAATAAATTAATTCAATCGGAAACTATGGTTTTAATAAATAATAAAATAACTGAAAATACAAACGATTCAAAACTATTTTCTTTAGTAATTGCCTTGGTAATTTTGATAACTCTTTTAATCGTACCTAAATCATATTTTCACATGTCATTATTAATGGCAGGCGGTGTATTTGCAATATTATCGGTTTATTTAGAAAATAATTTATCTATTATAACGGTTGGCTTTTTTACAGGTCTTGCAATCGTTTATTTCATAAAATCTAAAATGGGTAAATAGGAGTAGATAAAATGAAAGGTTTAAAAATCTTTTCTGTAATTTTTATTTTTTCACTTTGTATAACAACGGCATCTTCAATTGCAGGTCTGTACCATATACCTTATGTAAATACCGATATTGTACCCGATGGAGATTCAAAATTGACAGGTCAAGTGAAAGAACAAACAGGAAGCACGCCGACAAATCTCGGAGAAGCCATATTTAATAACTATATTTGGGTTTCTAAAATAGCAGGCTTTTTATTTAATCTACTAACCGGTAATTATGGTTTATGGCTTGCTTTAGGTATTCCAGTACCTTATGCAATACTTTTAAGCTCTGCCACTTGGTTATCTTATTTAATAACGCTAATTGAGATATTTAAATAGATAATAAAAATATAATAAAAATATAATAAAAATATAATAAAAATATAATAAAAATATAATAAATAATAATAATAATAATAATAATAATAATAATAATAAAATACGATAATTGAGGGAAATTATGGAAGTTATTCAAATTCCCATATCTTTTTTGCATAATCACGATATATTTGGGCTTTTAAATTACGTTTTTCAGAATACTATCGGTCTTGCATTGATTATCCCATTAGGTTTGGGAATTACTGCTTATGTTCATTCTGACGGTAATGAAATCTTACCTTTGGTAATTGAATCAGGCTATTTTGTTCTTTTAGGTACTTTAGGGGTAGACATATTAAATATAGCTACTGCATCACCGATTAACATTACCCTAACAGCCATTAATACAATATTCGTAGCTATGATGACTTATAATTTAATTTACCCGATTGTAATGCCTAAAGAAGATTATTAAGGTGGAATTATGTACGAAAAAGAAAAACGTAAAAGTTCTAATGGTTGGATTATGTCAATAGGAATAGGAGTCATTTCAACGGTAGCATTTTGCTATTTGTTGTCAATAATTGTAGGGGCACTCTATCCAGTAGCAGAATCTGCTACTATTGGTCACCCAGTACTTTTTCAAACATTAACTAATCTAAAAAGTATGGTTACTTTAATTCTTGGAGTTCTTATTGGAGTTCCAGTAGTTTGGATATTTGGAAAAATTGTAAAGATATTCTTTTAGGTGATAAAGTGAATCCTATTTTTGATTCTGAATTCGTATTAAAAAAAGGAATTAATTCAGATATTCATTATAAAATGACTATATTTACCACAGGTGATTTTAGATTATATATTACTAACAAATCGCATGATTCAAATGAATATCCAATTCATAACGTAGAAAATTATTCTGAAATTTCTGAATCAATATATAATTCAATATGTATTTAGGTGATAATATGAAAAAAGAATATAAATTAATTGGTATTCTTGCTTTTCTTTTTATACTTATTTTTACTTTTCAAAATACTGCTATTTTTCAAATTGCACAAATTGGGGTAATTGGCGTTTTATTTTATTTTTTAATATTAAATAATGAATCATACGATACAGAGGTAGATTATGATGAAATCGAAAATTAAAAGAAGTGAATTTATTAATCAACTAAAAGAAGTGAAAATGTTGGATATATTAGATACTATACAAGAAGAAATGCGAAGAATAGTTATTACAATGGCTTTAATAGTTTTTTCTTTTGCAATATTCATAGAGGGTAGTTTCTCGACTTCTGTAATGTATAATATGTATTTAAAACGATTAGAACCTTTATTAAGTCTTTTTATGGATTTTTTTGTGCTATATACTATAATAATAGTTCTTAGATGGGGCTATGGAAAATATAAAGAGTAATACTATGATATTTTTGATTAATTGTTTTTATTTGATATTATTATCATTAACAGATATTGCAGATAGAAAAGTAATTAATTTAATACCTATTATTTTTTTAATTGCAAATAGCTATTTATTAGGCTTTAATACAGTTGAAATGCTATTTGCAATTATATTGCTTGTTTTATTCAGTAGATTTACTAAATTAGGTTTTGGTGACATTTTAATTTTTATTTCCTTAATTCCGATTTCTGGAATTTGGGGTTTTATTGTAATTTTAGGAATTTCTAATTATATTAGCTTATTTTATGTTTATTTCAAAAAACAAAAAGATATTCCTTTTGTTCCATTTATAACAATTGGATATTTGATATTTTTAATTATTTTAAGAATTAATTCGATTGGGTGAAATCATGGGAAGCTTTCCTTATTCTGATTCAAAAGGTTCAAAATCTACGAATAGTAAGATAAGTTCAGGCGGTTCTAAAAATAGTTCTTCTTCGTCTTCGAGTAGTGGTAAATCAAGTGGCGGAAGCAGTAAAAAAAGTTCAAGTTCAAACAATGGTGGTAATTCAAGTTCTCCAAGTGCAATAAGAAGTGGTGAAACTCATTATGATGATAAGGGAAACGCTTATCGAAAAACAAAAGACGGATTTAAAAAAGAAGGGGATTCTTCGGGAAATAGATATCATAATGTGCCAAATTCTGCAAATAATAAAAAATCCAATTTAAACAATAATAACAATAAAAATAAAGTTAATATTCAAAATAACCAGGAAGAAGCTCAAACACAACAAACTAAACGAAATGATTTACACTTTAAGAATTTTGAAGATAGAAAAAAATATTTCACAGATAAAGGTTTAGATTACGACCCTCGCCAAGCTCCAAACTCAGGAACTGGTTGGAAAAATGAAGCTTATGTAACGTCAAGATATTATAAAGATAGCTCAAAAAATACTAAAAAAGAAGTTGAAACACATACTAATACTTACGATGCTTCAAAAGTGGTTCTACATGAAAAAAACAAAGATTTTACAGTCGTTTACGATAAAAAAACTAATGAAGTAATAGGTGTTTTTAATAAAGGTTCAATTCAATATTATACGTCAGGAGGGGGTAAAAGAAGAATAATCATAGATGATTCAGAACGATATTCTGAAAGTTTTGATTATGAATTTATAACGAATAAAGGAAATAAAAAAACAATTAAACAAGAAGAAGCGGATAGGTCTTTTAAATCGTTTAATGATAAAAAAAGATGGGAAAATGAGGAAGATTTAGGGTATAATATCTATGCAAAAAAAGAAGAATCTTCAAATTGGAGAACTAGTGCATCTGGGAATTATAATAAAAATAATACCCCAATTAGACACAATACAAATATAAAAACTACTTCAAAATCAGAATTAGAAAGACAAGAATGGGAGAAGAAATATAATTCTACAAAAGGGTTATTTGATAGTGTAAAACCTAAAAAGAATACTTTTTCAGGTAATTCTACACCTATTGATAGTCAATATCTTGATTCAATGACATTAGCTAACGATAAAAAATTAAATTACGATTGGGAAAGAAATAAACTTACAATTGAAGAAACTAAACCTAAATACTGGAAAGAAGAGAAAATAGAAGATGAAAAGAATTTAGACTGGTATAAAGAGCAAATCGGTGTTAATTGGGCAGTCGATAAAATATCTAAATTAGGGGATGATGCAGGGGCTAAAACAGCCATATATACAGCTTTGCCACTATTGGCTTCAAATAATCTGGTATTGACTCAAGCTACTACTGCCATGGGACATTTTGATAAAGATATTGAAAAAAATCCGTTATATAACACTGCACCCGTAGTATTTGGGCGAAAAGTATCGAGTAATGTAGCAGGCGGTATGGCTGATTTTATAGGGAGTATTGGAACTACTGCAGGAGTAGAATCTGCTAAATTAATATCTAATGATAAAACGTTTGGTAGATTGTCTAATGAATTTGTGGATACAACTGTAAAAGGCACGTATCACGGAACTGTAACACCTTATGGAAAAGCACTTAAGGGAGACTTTTCAGCGGAAAACGTGGCAGGTATGGTAAATTTACCTTTAATGGTATTAGGAGCAAGAAGTGTTGCAAAATCAGGTTATAAAAGTTTGTTCAAAACTGAAAAAATAGTATTGGATAAAGGTATCGCCAATTATGCAAAAAATTTAAAACAAACTCGTAAAGGTACTTCACTATTGGAAAAACCTAAGAAAAATAGTATGTTAGAAAGGGAGCTTAAAAACGTCAATAAAAATAAAAACATTATTTTTGAGGACTCTAAACCTAAAATAAATTTGGAAAAAGAGCTTACTAACAAAGTTAACAAGAAATATAATAAAGAATTTAAAAATAATTTAAAAACAGATTCTAAGCTTAAAGAGCTTTCAAGCTCTGAGATAAATGTAAAAAGTAAAATGAATAATATTAAAGCTTATATGAAAAATAAAGAGTATAATTATGCACTTAAAGAAATAAATAATTTATTGGAGTCCGATATCAAATCTATTAATCGAAAAGAATTGATAAAATTAAGAAACAGAGCAGAAAATAAACTTATAGATGGTTTTGACATATCAATTGAAGAGATAAATGTTAAAAACCCTAAAAAAATAAAACTTACTGAAAAAAAGATAAAAAATAAAGACAGAGAATTTATAAGATTTGAAGAAGAACTTAAAAATTCTAAAAAAATTAAAAAGAAAGGTAATGATAATTTAATAAAAGACCCTGAAATTGAATTTTATAAACAGAATAAAAAATATTTAAAGGAATTTAAAAATCCAAAGCGACAGCAATTAAAATTAAATGATAATTCTGGAAAACCTAAAAAAATAGCTAAATCTGAAATAAAAAAGTTAAAATTAACTAAATCACAAATAAAAGAGCTTTCTACTTACAAATATGCAAATGATGTTATTAAAAAGCACAATAAACCGATAGATTACTACAAGTTGTTAGATGAAGTTAAGAAAAATGAGGTAAAAAATCTGGAAATAGTGGCGGAATTCCAAAATGCACAGTTAGCAAATGCAGATATGATATTAGGGGTTGGTACTAGAAGTGTATATAAATCAGGTTTTAAATCAAATTTTAGAACAGGCCGAGTTAACAACAACCTATTAGGGGGTAAAAATCCTACTAATTATCAAAAAGCGAGAAATTATAGAAATAATAATTATTCTCAAAAAAATAAGGCTTTGTATGATGCAACGCGGAATTCAAAAAAGATACAAAAACAATCTGAAAGAACAGCTTATAAACAGGAATCTAAGGGAAATATTTCAGAAAGAACAACAAAAGCTTTGGAAGATGCAAGGACAAAATATCAATCTAAAACAAATAATTTGTTAGAAAAAGAACTTAAAAGTCACTCTAAAACAAATACGGGGTTAAAAACAAATAATTTATTAGGTATTGGTGTAGCATCAAGCAATATGTCAAAGGAATTAACTGGAATTGGTGAAAAAACAAATAATTTAATGGCAAATCTAACATCAACAGAAACTAAAACTGCAAACTTGGAAAAACAGTTAACTTCTACGATTTCAAAACAAAAAAGCTTATTGGAAAAAGAAGTTTCTAAAAAATCTAAGCTTAAAAATAACAAATATAATCCAAAATCTAAAAAATTACAGAATATAAAACCAAAAACTGCGGATATAATTTGTAAAAAAGAAGTAATACCTGAAGAATATCCACCGCTTGAATTTCCAAAACCAAGATTTAAAACAGATAATAATAAATCCAAAACAAAGAAGAAATCTAAGTCTAAAAAATATAATAAATCTGGTCATTACGATATAAAATCTATTTTTGAACTTTAATAATTATCTATTTTCATTTATTTTAATTTTATTTTTCATTTATTTTTATTGTTTATTATTTTTATTTTTATTTAGTATTTAAGAGGTGAAACCATAGCTAAATTTGTAGATACTAGGTCTAAAAGAGCCATTGCAATAGATAGAGCTAAGAGAGCACAAACTGTATATAAAGAAGCAGTAGGTGGTTATACAAACGCACCAAATAAAGGAGATTTGGAAGGATACGATACGCCTTGTAGACTTCCAAAACCTAAAAAGGGTAAAAAAGGTAAAAAGGTAGAAAAACCTAAGAAAGAACCGAAAACTAAAGATTATGTTCCAGATGAAAAAGAGATGAAAAAGTTAAGAAAACATTTTCATAAGATGCCTGTGGATGCACAGCATAAAGACCTATTAAAATCAAAAAGAGTTATTAAGCAAGGTAAAAAACAGAAAAAACAGATTGAAGAGTGGAAAAAGAATCCAAAAGCTTATGATATTAGGGGAATTGACACACAACCAAAAGAACTTATCGATAAAAGATTAGAATTTGTTCATAAGCATGTTGGAGCTCCAAAAGTTCAAAAAAGGAAATTTAGATGGAAAACTAAAGATGGAGTATTTGAATATTATCCTAAGGGAATACAAACGTCTAAAATACCTTCACAGGGTAGGATTAGGGTAGATATATCGTATCAAGATAAAAACGATGTTGACAGAATCTATGCTCATGAATTGGGGCACGCATACGATAGAAATATTAAAAATAAAAAGGACCGTTCAGGATTTTATGATTTTCATAAATTAGGCCGTAATCCTAAAAAACTAAGAAATGAAGTAATTAAAATAACTAAGAAAATAAATCCGTACGATGAAGAACAGCTGTTAAATCCACTTTTATATCGTGATGGAGAAGAACATATTAAATATCGAAAATCTAATAAAGAAATGTTTGCAGATTGGCACAGTGCCTTTATAATGGATAAGAATATTGTTAAAAAAGGTAAATCATTCTATAATATCTTTAAAAACCAAGAAAAAGAATATGTTAAAGCTTTGAAGGATATTGATAAAGAAGTAACGAGTAAATATGTTAAAGCTCCTAAAAAGAAAAAGAAAAAATTAAAAACTACAAAAAATAAATCTAAAAATACTAATAAAAATACTAATAAAAAGAAAAAAAGTAACGATTTACTAGGGTGGTTTTAATGGAATTAATTACAGAACCGAGTTATGAGCATAAGTTTTTTATCGATTCAAGTTTTAAAACTGGTGTAAAAGAAGATGGGGTTGAATTTAAAGATGGTAAAAAGTATTTAGTTTATAAAAAAGTTTATAAAATCGATAGAGTACTTAAAAAAGGCTTTAATTTAGAGATGCTTATAGGAATCCTAAGTTATAATGAAGAAACTGGAAAATATGAAGTTGATAATAAAAAAGAACTTTTAGAGATGGAAGACTTAGGAGAGATTTGGGAACTTTACCCTATAATTTAGATTTATTACTTACTTTTTTTACTTTTTTTAACCTATTATCAAAAACGACCGTTTTTAAGACTTTTCACTTTTTTTAAGAAATTAACATCTTTTATATAGGGATAATTCTCAAAACTTAGTATCAATATCAAGGTATCAAAACCTTACAAAATAGATAAGTAATGAGACTTTACGTGATAATTATGATTATAGGTTATGCAAGAGTATCGACAAAAGACCAAAACTTAGAACGACAAGTTCAAGATTTAAAAAAAGTAGGTTGTGAAAAAATCTATTTGGAAAAGATTTCAGGAACTATAAGAAATAGACCTGAATTTACTAAAATGTTTGATAGTTTATCTAATGAAGATATAATAATCGTTACAGAACTTACACGTATTTCAAGAAGTACAAAAGATTTAGTTGAAATTGTTGAAAACTGTAAATCTTTAAACGTTGAGATTAAAAGTTTAAAGGAATCCTGGCTCGATACGAGTTCAGCACATGGTAAGCTTCTTTTCACTATCTTTGCAGGGTTAGCCCAGTTTGAAAGGGACTTAACCTCTGAAAGAACTAAGAACGGTTTAGCAGTTGCACGAGCTCGTGGTCGAGTTGGTGGACGTCCTAAGGTAGATTCTAATAAATTATCTATGGCTATAAAGCTTTATAACTCTGGAGAGTATTCCGTATCTCAAATTAGTAATATTACTAATGTGAGTAAAGCTACGCTTTATAGATATTTAGGTAAATAGTTATTTATTTTTATTATTTAATCCCTGAGATTTTAGAATATTATGGATATTTTTTACATATTTTACATATAAAGGATAATTTTTATCTAAATATTCCATATCATTATCTTTAATATCTTTACATACGTTTCTACAAATCATAATTTTTAAATTAGTCTTATTATTATCATAAACATTATTCGATACACATAAATGTTTTATTTGATCTAATAGGGTATTTGTAGAATTTTTATTATATTTTTCTTTAAAGTCCTGTTCAAAAATTTTTGAAGCTATTTCTAAAACTTTTTCTACAGGTAACATATCTTCTAATTCTCGATTTTTATTAGGTATTTTTTTCACTTCTTCTTTTGATTCGCCAAAACTATAATTTAACACATCAGTTATTGAAAAACAACGACTTGAATATTCTAATGTATCTTCTTTTATCTTTTTCATTGCACTTTTACCTGCTTTATCTGAGTCTAAAAATACATAGCTTTGTATTATTTTATTGTTTTTCAAATGTTTTATATATTGGTGGACGTTTGTAGCACCTTCTGCATTTATTGCAGTTATGTCTGCAATATCAAAATCATTTTCTTTGAGTTTTGTAGTCATACAGTTAAAAACTTCTGCATCCGTTAAACCTTCAAAAACTATAACATTTTCAGAAACTATATTTAGAATGGACGTTCCTAAAGCTTGATAAATAACTTCGTCACATAATGGATCGTCTTTAGATATATATTCAATTCGGGTTTTTCCAGATTCTTTATGGACTTTGATATGACGGTTTAATTTATTTTTATCTGCTATGTAAGGAGAATGTGTAGATATTATAACATTGTTATTTTTGGAAATTCTAATGAGTTCGTTCCTTAAATATTCGATTGCACTTATATGTAACCCCTTTTCAGGTTCGTCAATTACCAATATCGAGTTCTTAAACTTATCACATAAATTTCCCGTAGATATAGATAATAGTATGGACATAAATTGTTTATAACCATCGCTACGTTCGTTCATTTTATAATAATTGTTATCAAGACCTTTATCTTTAACGGTAAATTTAAATACTGCATTTTCCCCAATACCTTCAATATCTATATCTAAATAAGTAGTATGATTTGGCCAGACCTCTGCAAGATGTTCATTTATTAATTTTGTTAAACATACTTTACAGGTTTTTTTCTCGGTTTCATCATTCATTATTAAATTTAATGCATTTTTTAACTTTTCTAAATTCTCAGTTTCATCATTATTAAATCCTAATTCTTTTTTTCCGTATATGTATAATATATTTCTTAAAGGCATATTATGTTCAATATTATTTCGCATGTCAACTACTTTTACGTCACCTATTAGTAAATATTGGGGTTCTCTGGTCCAATAATTAACATTTAAAGGACCTAATCCTTTTATTGTATCTTTAAATTCACTTACGATACCTTCAAGTTCTTCGTCGATCATTTCCGTTTTAATATATTCCGTATTAGATTGGCCATTCATAAACATTTTAACGGTATTTTTGGATGGATCGAAAACTGTAACGGGGTTAAAAATTTTATTTGCTGGATCATAAGTATTATTAATGGCAATTTTTTCAATAAATTCTTGATTAAATTTATAAGTGTAATCATAAGTTTTACCATTTTCAATAGTTAGTTTATTAGTGCAATAAACTTTATCCAAAAAAGGATCCACACCTACAATATTTTTAGAAACTAAGTAGTCATAAAAAGAACTTTCTTTAGTTAATTTATAATAATAAGTAATCTCAATTGGTTTCATTTTTCTTCTTGCATTTTTATTGCAATCCCTATCATAATTTACAATACGAGCATAGCGAGATGATGCGCAGCATATTGCATCTAAAATGTTACTTTTACCACTTCCATTAATTCCTAATAAAATAGTACAATTATTTTTAAAATTTAATTCCAAATCTTCAATACTTTTATAATTTTTAATATGTACACTATCTAATAACATAAAAAACCTCATTGATAATAATTTTAAAAAAATAAATTATGGAATAAGTTATTCCATATATAACGCTTTATATTCTTTTTTAGCATAGCTATCGGTCATTAATGCGATATGATCACAAATTGATGACATGTATATGTAATTACATGCTAAAATAAATCTAAGATATCTCTCTTTTGAATCAATATTTTTAAATGGTTTTTTCAATAATTCAGTATAGTAATCTTTTAACCTTTCTTCTTCATTTTTATTATATAATGTACTGATTTCTTTTTCTCCACTATATTCTTCCAAAAATTTGATAATTTCTAAGGAATCTAATTTTAAGAGTTTAACAATTGAAATTTTTTCTCCACTCGGTAATTCTAACGGTTTACTAATTCCATCTTCAAAATTAAAGGTTAAAAATCTAATATTATTTTCCTTACTACAATATTGAGGATTAGGTTTCAAGGAATCTTCATCTAACATACAAAAATATTTTTTTACTGCATTGTTTAATCGATATTCAATTATTTTTATAACGGCATTGGATAATTGTTCTGGTTTATTATAATATGCTTTATAAAGTTGTTTTATAATATACTCGGATTTTGCATCAAATCTACGAACGTCATTAGATAAACAAATTTTATTGATTATTGATTCCAATTTTTTATTTAACTCCTCACCCAATTCTGAAAAGGTTATTACCTCATAAGGATAATATTTAAAATCTTTATATTTTTCCATTTCATTTTTGATTTGTTCCATTTCACAAGGGTTTGTGGAATCCTTGGTTGAATGTTCATTTTTATAAATATTCTCAAAAGACGTGTAAGATACATCTTTTATAAAGTAGTCAATAATGTCTCTAATAAATAATTCTTTAATATAAAATTCATTATTTTCTGTGGATTCTTGCAACTCTTGGTATTTTTGTTTATGGCATTCTAAAGAGTTTAAAAGTTCACTTAATAAAGAATATGCTTTTTCGTCACTTTCCTGTGAATTTTTATGTAGTATATCAGTTATGGCCTCAGTAATAGTTTTTAATAATTTGCCATATTCCATACCTAACTTTTCGTCACGTAAACCATCGTCTAAATCATGTTGTCTTTGTGCAATTTCATCAGCAATTGCTACAATTTGACCTTCTAACGTTACAGAATTCTCATAGCATGCCATATCCTTTAAAAAATTATTAAAATTCTTATTATAGTGCTTTCCTGCATTAATAATTTTTTTATTAATTAACTCTTCGTCAATTAAAAATTTTTCCAAGTCATAACATATTGAATTACAATTTTTACAATCCCCATATTTTCTTAATTTTTTATCATTTTCATCTATGTTAGCACATTTTTTTAATTTGGTACGAGTATGTTTTAATACTCCTTCTAAAACCTGCCATGTTAAATTTAGCCCAAAAGATTTTTCGTGCCTGCACTCTAAAATATCCAATACTTTTAAACCCTGATAGTTATGTTTAAAACCACCATGCGGTAAATTGTATTCTATTTTACCACCTAAACTATTATTGCCAGACATAATTTCATGTAATACTCTTTCCCCCTCATGTCCAAAAGGTGTATGTCCAATATCGTGACCTACTGCAATTGCTTCTGCTAAATCCACATTTAATCCTAAATTCTTTGCCAAACTTCTTGAAAGTTGAGATACTTCAATAGTATGCGTTAATCTATTTCTGTAATGGTCTCCTTTTTCATGAGTATAAATTTGAGCTTTATGTTCTAATCTCCTAAACGACTTGGAGAACATTATTCTCCCCCTGTCTCTTTCAAACTCCTTTCTGACTGCATAGGGATGTTCTGCACTGTTTAAGGGCATTTTTTCTTTTTCCAATCCATAAAACCGTCTATCAGTTTCTTTTGACTTTTGTGCTAACTTTTCAGAAATTATTGTTCTGAAATGGTCGTAATTCTTGATATTCATCACACCACCCATTAGTTGATATCTAATTATTATATATTATTTCAATTAAATTGTATAATTAGATTACGTATATATAGATGATAGATTTAAAACAGTGATTAAATGGAATATAAAAAATTTAGAAAATAAAAATTATAATTAAAATATTTAAGATTATATTTTACGTATTATATTAGGGATATGTTTATCCCCACTAAAATTGTAGCCTGATCTAACATTAAAATTTTCATCTAATGGTCGAACACTATTCAAATTTCTCACAATAAAAAGTTTCCATCCGTAAGGTTCTCCACTTTCACTATATCCTCCATTTTGGTAAGCCCTTAATTTTTTAACGCCATTAAGATCTGTGCCATAAGCATGTGGTTCAATTACTCTAATACCACCGTTGTTATATGTTATATTTAGTCTTTTTTTATACCCTATTGCCCTAATTATTTTATTTTCCATATTACCCCCTCATATATTATATACTTATATATTTACATATTATAATATATTAAAAGATATATAAATATGAAGTTATACCCATTGAATAATTAAAATAAATATGTAATATTCTATTCAAATTTACCCCGTTCTTTAACTTCAATTTTTTTGCCAAATTCTGAGAAACATACGTATTTTTTAGGAGGGGCTTTATCTCAAGACAAGCATATAATATAATATAATATAATTAAGTAATCCAACAAATTTATGTACCTTGTTAACCCCGTTAACAATATATACTAATAAAAACAAATAATAACACAGATAATATGTAGGAAACAAACTGCAAAAAATGCGGGTGATACTATGGCTACTTCATCATTTTCAAGAGAATTTGTACTAAGTAAAGAAGCCGCAGAGATTTTAAGCGAAGAATTGGAAAAACAGACAGAACATTACGTTCCTAAAAAAGATATGCAAAAAGAACTTAAGAAAGGTGAATCAGTATTCAAACAAATATTATCTCACTTGTAACTATTTTAGAAAATCTTAATAATGATACTGATTCATGTAAATCAAAAATTTTTTCTCTTTTTAAATGTAATCAAGAACCAGAACTTGTAACCTTTTTAAACGATTCTGCAATTAATTTTGAAAATAATAATAGGGGCAGAACTTACATAAAATACGGTTCAGAAAACAACCAATTTCAATTTTTAGGTTATATTACCATCGCTTTAAAGGTTATTGAGTTTGGCGATGAAGTTTCTAAAAATACTATTAAAAAAATAACTGGCGATAAAACCTTAAAAAATACGCCTGGTTATCTTATAGGTCAACTCGCAATAAATGATGATTTTAGAACTTCAAAAGATATTATAACAGGAAGTATGCTTTTAGAGGACGCTCTTGATTTATTATACCGTTCTAAGGAAGTAGTTGGTGGAAAAGTTGTTCTTATAGAATGTAAAGAATATGAAAAGTTGATGAATTTTTATAAAAATAATGGATTTAAATATCTTCAAAAAGTTCAAACGGAAAATAATGGGGAACTTATTCAAATGTTTAAGTTATTTTAAATATATCGAATTTTTTGAAAATTTAGGTTGTTTAACTGATTAATATTATCTAATTATTTTATCATCTCCCCAAAAAGTTTCCTTTTTATATTTTTGTACGTTTTCACCTTTTTCTAATTCATATCCTGATTTATTTTTAGTATTTAAAACAACTTTTTCCATATTTTCAATGATTAGTTCTCCATTATCATTAGTTTTCTTAAAAAAAGAAATCCTACTTTTTAAAAAGCTAATGCCTCCACTAGTAATTTCCCAGCTTTTTATACCATTTATTTCTTTTAAAATCACTTTTTTTAATATCGAATATGCAGTTAATTTATCAAGTATTCCACCATTGTTCGGACCAAACTGATTTCTTTTAAAATCATTATGAATAATATCTTGATACCCTTCGTCATATAAATTACATTCCATCTCATAGCAAATTTTCATATATTTTTTATTACCTTCTATTTCATTACTATGATATAAAGGATATAACTCAAATAGGTCTTTATCAATTTTTTTAGACATACCATAACCCCCTATAATAACCCAGTCGGACTATTTACATCTATTTGAGTTTGTTTAAATTGTTTTTTTTCCTTTTCTATATTCAATATATTACTGCACTCCAAATCTGAACTTAAAATTATCATTTGAGTTCCAGCTTCAATTTCTTTTTTTAACCTATTCAATATATTGTTCTTCGTTTCTTCATTGACTTCTTTATCATTAAAAATACCTTCTGTTGGATCATCCAATATTATATATCCTAATTTTGTAAGATTATATTTTTTATCGAGGTCTAAAAGTGTTAGTACTAATGCAAGATTTAAGCATCTTCTTTCAGAATCGCCTAATATATTTCCGTCATAAAGATGATAAGTTATTGTTTTTTCATGTAGTTTTTGAACTAATTCGATTTTGTAATCCTTTATTCTAACACGTTTAGCTTTAATCCCCAAAAGTTCCTTATAATTATTATTAAGTAAATTTTCGAATTCTAAAACTGAATTAGTTACCAATTCAGAATTTTTGTCTTCCAAAGATTTTTTTAAGACCTTTAATTCTTTATTATACTTTTTTAAACTACTTTCATTTTTTTTAAATTCTTTTTTAGCATTTAAAATTTCTTCTTCAATTTCTTTTATTCTTTCACTTATTTTTTTAAATTCTTCACCATATGCTCCAATACTTTTTAAAAATTCCAAATCTGATCCATTATCATATTTTTCAAGTAAATTATCTATTATAGAATTTGTTTCTGCAGGCATTTTCATAGATTTTGAGAGTTTTTCCTTTTCTATTTCTATATTTTTATTTTCATTATATAATTTTTTAAGTTCTTTATTTATTAATTCTAATTTTTTTTGAGATTCTTCAGATTGTTGTTTAACGAACCTATAAAGCTCACCATTATAATCTTCAGAACCACAATATGGACATTTCTGTGGACTAAAATTTTTATTAACTGTCTTGGAATCCATATGTTCTCCGCAAACTGGACATTCTAAGATATATAATAATTTACTAACTATCTCTTTTTCAGAACCATCAAAATAGGAAGTCTGCCTTTTTTCGTTATTTAATTTGCGTAATTTCATATAGTTTGAACGATATTTTTGTGATAATTCATAATATTTTTTAGAATATTCCTTATTTTTTTTATAATTTTTAAATAATTCTTTAAATAATCCTTTTTCATGATATTCTAAAACTTTTTCAATTTTATTTTTCCTATCTATATGGTCACTTAAATTTTCAGACAAAGAATTCATATCTTCGGATTTTTTCGTTAATTCGTTATTTAATTTGTGTATGTTTTTATTGGTCGTGGATATGGAATCTTCCAATATTTTTATTTTTTCATAATTTTCAAAGGAATCTGTATAGTAAGGTATTATTCTTTTTAAGTTACTAGCATCCCAATTTCGCATTGTATAAGCACTATCCTGTAATAAAATTTTAGTTTTTGCCTCCAGTAAATCAAAATTGGGTATTTGAAGAATTTCGAATAATTTATTATTTACGTTGTTTTTATGGTCTATTTTTTCCTCAGTTTTAAAATTATTATTTTCGTCTAAGGACTTAATTTTTAAAGTATGTGCTTTTTTTGAATTTCGGTATATTTCAAGAATATAATTTTCATCATTTACTAAACTAATTTTAGTTTTTGCATATTCACAAGATCGAGTACTACATGATTCTCCAAATATAGCATAGTATATAGCATCAACAGTTGTTGATTTACCACTACTATGACCTCCTTCAATAAATAATCCATTTTCACCCATATTTCGATTCATACGGGTATATTCCAATGGTCCAAAATCTGCTATTTCTAAATCTTTTATTTTAAATCTTCCCATAATAAGCCCCCTTTAAAATACTTATCGTATTGTTATACGAATGTTTTATATCCAAATATGCAAGTATCCATAAAATAATAATTAAAAATCCCATTATTTTTAATTGCCAATTTAATATATTATGAAAATATTGAAACAATATGAAAATTATTATTGATGTTGTTAAATCACAAAATTTAGGATAACTACAGTTTCTTAAAGAATCATCTATTTCATTAACCTGAGTTAAGCAGTATTGTGAAAGATATGCATATATCCATTTTTCATCGTACTGTGATTTATTAAGGCCATATTTTTCAACTAATAACTTTTGATAATTATATAACGCATCTGAAGATTTCATATACAAAAAATATAATATTGGAGACCTATTGTCCATTAAAATTTTATAAGTTAGCAAAACCATTATAAAATATATCAAAAAATTATTATTTAATAATATATCTTTAGGAAGTTCCCCATATGTAGTCATATAACAAATTATGTAAGAAATTGAGGAATAAATGCCTAAATATTTTGTGAAACTATTCAATAATAATCACCAAAATTAAAAGTAATAGTTGTTTTATATTAATAATAAAATAATAAAATTGTATACTTATAATTATTAAACAATTTCTAATTAAGTCATATAAAAAGAGTTAAATATAATAAATTGGAATCAAAAATAAAAATTTATTGAAAATAAACTTATTCATTCATTTTATTAAATATTCCATTTATTTTTTCAAGAATTTCCTTTGAATATTTTTTATTTAAATTATTATTGCCTGAACCACAACTTGGGGAGTAAATACAAGATGGACAACCTGAAACATTATCACATTTACAATCCCTAACTAATTCATATGCTGTTTTAGCTATTTTTTCAGGTATTTTAAATGCTTTTTCAGCTAACCCAATACCGCCCTCAAAACCATCATATATAAAGAATTGGCATTCCTCAAGACTTTCATTAGCTATTGAGCATCCTCCAATATCTTTGGTGTCACATAAGATATGTATTGGAAATATATTAATCATGGCATGTTCCACCCCATGAAGTCCTTCAATTATTTCTACTAATGGGAAACTACTCAACTCTCTAAAAAATTCTGGTTTAAAACTATACCATATTGCAGTAGTTTGGAAACTCAAAGGGGGAAGATCTAATGGTTTCATATTTATTTTTGTACCGTATTTTAATGTTTCATACATATAATAACTTTTTATTACATTTACTTCCCCGTAATGTACTGAAAAACAACCATAATCTTTTTTAGCCAATTCTTCAACAATATCCACGGATATGCTCGCACTTGCTTTTGTATAATAATCTACGTTTGTTTTAATAGCATTTGCTTCTTTGGTATTTAAATTCAATTTTCTTATATAATACTGTTCTGAATTACTTATATATATTGCACCAGTATGTGCTTCTCCAAAAGCACGCTCTTTATCCAAAGATTCAATATATTTTCCATTTTCATCTATTATCATAAAATCATTTGAAAAGATAGAATTTAAACTAACTATTTCTGAAGCACTTACTGTATTTTTATAAACCCAGCCCTTAGCTGTTTTTTGCAAAAGCTCTGCTTCAGATAAATATTCGATAAATTCATCCAAACCTTCCATGAAATATTTGTTTATTTCTTCAGTTTTTAAAGGTATTTCTGATGCCGCACATAAAATATGACCCATAATAATATAAGGATTTTCTAAATTAATTACTGCATTCTCTGTGGATTTATTAAATAAAATTTCTGGATGGGTAACCACATATTGGTCTAATGGATATTCATTTGCAATTAATGTTATTGAAGAGTCATTCCCCGCTCTCCCCGCTCTTCCTGCTTGTTGCCAAAATGACATTAAAGTTCCTGGATATCCGCACATTATTACTGAATCTAAAGAACCGACATCTATTCCAACTTCCAATGCATTTGTAGAAATTACAGCTTTTAAATCACCTGTTTTAAACGCATTTTCTATTTCCTTACGTTTTTGAACGGCTATACCGGCTCGATAAACAGATATTTTATTTTTATCTTCAATAGTTTTCAAAGATTCTTTTACCCAGAGAGTATAAAGTTCTGCCATTTTTCGAGATTTTACAAAACCAATGGTTTTTAAATCGTTGTAGAAGTGTTTTTTAAATAAACTTATTATTGCAGAGCTATAAGAATCATCTTGAATATCTTCATTAAGGATATTGTATAGTATAAAGAATCGTCTATTTTTTCGAGAGCCATCGCTATCTATAATCGTAAATTCTTCACCGATTAAATTTTTAGAAAATTCTTTTGAATTTGCCAAAGTAGCTGAAGCTAATATATACAATGGGTTAGAATTGTAATATTCGTAAATTCTTTTCATTCTTCTTATCAAATAGGCTACATTAGATCCAAAAATACCCCTATAACTGTGGGCTTCATCAATTACAATATATTTTAAATTTTTCCAAAAGTTTTTCCATTTAGAATGATATTGGAGTATTTGATGTAATTCGTAGGGGTTTGTTAATACGATTCGGCTATTTTCTCGAATATTTTTCCTAGCCCATTGTGGCGTATCTCCATCATATACTCCCGGATTAATACCTAAGTTTAAATCTCTATCCATTTTTTTTAGATTATGAATTTGGTCATTGGTTAAAGCTTTTGTGGGGTAAATATATAATGCAGTCGCATCTTTATCATTTATTAAAGTTTCAAATACTGGCAAATTAAATGCTAAAGTTTTACCTGAGGCCGTACTTGTGGTTAGCAATACATTATTAGAATTTCGTATGTTTTCCAATACCTGACTTTGGTGAGTGTATAATTTAAGTTTATTATCTTCAAGATATTCATGAAGAGTTTCGGGTAGATTTAAATCTTTTTCATAATATTCAGGCATTTCTGAAGGAATTTTTTTTATAGTAGATATATTATTAGAATGATTGATTGATTTTGACTCTTTTACATCGGATTGATTTTGACTGTTTAAACTCATTATAAACTCTGTAATTTTACTAATTTCCACATTACCACTCGTTCCAAAGTAAATTAAGTATTTTAGCAGATGTTACTACATCTATTTTATTGTGGGTTATAACTGGTACAATTGGACCAATATTCTTTGATTCATCATATGTTTTGTAAAAATCGGGTACCAAATAACTTGGTACGTCATCTTTTCTATACTCGTTTAACAGTTCTTTTTCAACCGTTTGTAACTTACAATTTTCAAGTTTATTACCCCATGCTCTTTTTGAAAAATAGCGCAAGTCATAATGCATTTGTATAGGTTCGGGTCTTTTTAATTCATAATAATTTAATCTATCCCTAGTTCGGGGTACATCAAAAGTTTTTCCATTAAAGGTAACTAAAATGTTTTTTTGGTTAATTTCTTGTACTGTTCGGTACAGAGAAGCAGCTTCTTCCGAAATGTTCCGTGCAAAAAATTGTTTTGTATGTATTTCGTCTTCTGTAATATATGACATTCCAAAAAGAAATATTGGGACGTTACTTAATCCCATGGTTTCAATATCATATACAATAAAATCATCTAATTCATGAAATTTTGAAGCTCTTAGTATATTGGGGCTTGATTTAGAATAATTATTGGGCAGATTGTTTAAAAATCCAAATATTCCTTCTTTTTCGATACAAGTTACTAGCTTTTTTGCGCCATGACCAAATTTTTCATGATTTTGTAAATCATATAGTGTATCATAACCTTGATTTTTTAATTTAAATTCCGTAGCTTCAGCAATTCCTTTAATTACAGTAAAATCAGATAATATTGTCCTTTTTGCATTTTCAACATCTTGTTTTTTTATTTTGCATTTAAAACTATCTTCAATACAGTACGTAGTACCTTCTTTTGACTTAACTTCTTGACCATCAAAAACCTCGCCTAATTCCTTTCCCCCATATTTTTTAAGTAAATCTGATTTTAATTTCATTGCTTGCGTATATTCCGCATCTCCTGAAAATTCATAATCAGAAAAATTATCTTTTGAATTTAAAGAACTTTCTTCGGATTTTTTCTTTATATTTTCTGCAAATCCCGAAATATTTTTTTTGACGTTTGGATTTAACTTCATAATCCCCCTCAATAAGATAAAATACATTAAGATACTAAATAATTTTAAATAAATCGTATAAAAAAAATTATTAAATTAAGTTATTTTTTTATATTTTGAATAATGTTTTCAAATAATACGTCAACCCAATCTTTTTTCCACTCTTGGATATATTTTATATCCATCGATTGAGGGGCTTCACTACACGGTTCGATCATAACAATAGATGGGAGTACAGCAGCATCACCAATTAGCAAAGCTTCGCCTGATTTAAGTATTGGTAAAGTTGAAGTTATTGAAGTTAGGATATCAGGTAATAAATTTTTAACATAACTTTGATCGCTGGGATTAGTTAATCGCATACAGATATAATTATTACATTGCGAAAATACTGTTTCATCAATTTCTGAAGGTCTTTGGCTAACTAATGCCAAGGTCACTCCATACTTCCGCCCTTCTTTTGCAATTCTTTCTATTGCATTTTTGCAAGAATTATATAATGCACTAGAATTTTTCGGGATATATTTATGCGCTTCTTCGTAAACTAATAATAATGGAGTATTATAATGTTCAATTTCGTTGGCATCAGCATCTGATAATTTTTTACAGTGGTATCTATAATCAAAAGCTAACCGGGATATTATTGAAACTGTTATGGATAATACCTCAAAAGGAACTCCACTTAAGTCGATTACTGTAATATTTGATTTATTATCTGGATTATATCCTAAAAAATCTTTAAATAATTCAACCAAGTTTTCAGTTTGTAATACTTTTCCATTTTTTGTTGAGGATAATATAAAATCTAATCTTTTATCCTTTACTTTAATATCTAACCTAGATAAAAATTTTTCAAAATTCCTAAAATAAGGCCCTGTAACTGCTTTACTACCTTTGCTAGTGCTAGTTTCTACGAACTCAAATTCTTTTTCAAAATATCTCGAGTCATCCTCAATAAGGATATCCGAAGGATCGCATTGACCATTATCTTTTAATTTTGGCTTAAATTCACCATTTGCATGACTAATAACTTCACGATTTTTATTATATATATAATTTTTAACTTCAGACATACTAAAATAAACTGGTGTATCGTATGTGATAATATCTTTGAGTTCAGGATTATATTTTTTCTTGTTTTTTAATATTGCTCGCCTAAATTGTGCAATTTGATTATATGCATTTTCACTATTGTCTATAAATATCGATTCTAATTCATCAGAATTCATAAGCCAGTAAGGTAATGATATTTTGGAAATATCTAAATAATTACACTTTGGAAATGCAGAACGATATTCTGAATGTATATCAAATAATAAAATATGAGAATTGTTTAATTTTTTATTGCCTTTTTCTTTTAATTCAATGGCTTTTTGAAGTATTTTTGCAACAGTGTGGGACTTACCAGAACCTGTTGAGCCAACTACTGCAAAATGTTTATTAAAAAAGTCATTACCATTTACCGGTACGGTTATATCTTTACTTCTAGATAATTTCGAAAATGTAAATCTTTCATTTTCATCTATCGTATTATAAATATTTTGAACATCTTTATTATTCGCAGTGCTCACTTTTTTAGGCGGTATTGCAATATCACTTGTACCCCTACTAAAGATCCCTTCAGAATCTAGACAACCCAGTGGAAATGCTTCTATAATATATTCTTGACTTCCGAAAGGAACGGAACCTTCATTTTCGTTACCATATACTTCATCTAAACACTGGCTATTATCCAGATTATTTTTTATAACATAATTCTCAATTATTGCAATTATACAATAGTCATTATGGTCGTAGATTTTCAAATAAGAGCCTATTTTTAAAGATTTATTTGCTTCATTGGGACTTTTTAAATTTTTTATTTCAATTAATATTTTATTTGGATAAACTGCAATAACTTCTGCTTCTAATTCCCCATACACTTGTATCCCCTCATAATTTTAATATATTTAATATATCATTGTCAATTTCATCTACCAAAATGGGTATATTAATTATATGACAATTTGTTTTTACATCTAGTTGCTCATTTTTATAAAAATTATATATAGTATACTCTTTTGAATTATCTAATGAATATATAAAGTTTTCAATATTTTTCTCATCTATAATAATTATTTGATTTTCCAATAGTTTGTTACTATAATCCGTATTTTTTCTAGGGTTATATCGTTGGTAATACGTTATTTTATCAGTGATATTTTTAATACAAAATTCATCATTGTGGTATAAGTATCCATCATTTATCATATATTCAGTAATTAGTTCTTTTTTTACGGGTGAACATTCGCCCCCGTATAAACAAAATACAGGATATATATAAGTTATAGCGTTTGCTCGGTTAGTGTAATATTTCCTATGTATTTTGTTTATGGTATTTGCGATACTTGAAAAATTACGATTTTTTAGTTCTATTGCAAATATTCTACGAATAAGTGAACTTTCCATCCCTTTTTCCTTAAAATACTTATTATAAATTAATTTTTTATATTTTTCATTATCCGTATATTTTTTATATTCGTTGGTAAATATATATTTAAAAGAATCTTCTGTTAACGATATAATATCATTGTATGATAAATATCTATTTTCTTTGGAATTTTTAACAATAGTATCCATAATTTTATTAACTATCATACTATGTTTTAAAACTGCTTCTTCATGATTTCGTAGACTAAATGTTATTTTTAACTTATTAATTAAATTCATAAGTTCCGTTTCATAATCTTTGGTAAAAACTATTTCAAAATTTTCTAAGAAACTAGTCTTTAGGTCTTTTGGATAATCAGTCGATTCTTCACCTAAATATTTATTCAACTGCTCTAAAGATAATTTACCTCCCCGATATTTTTTTTCGTTTACTTCCCCAAAGTAACAGTAAATTTTATAGGTTCCTTTTTTCTTAGTATATTGAATAAACTGTTTTACAATAGGTTCTTTCAAGGTACTTGGTGTGTAATTTGTCTTTTCTTTATGTTTTACTTGTATGTACATATCTCCATATTCTAGATCTTCACCATATTCAAAATATATTTTTTCAGTGGGATTTTGCTGGTTATCTAAAATTTTGGAAATTGTTGTGTTATATTGATATATAAAACCTTTTATTGCATAATATCCGCCATCTTCAGTAATATTATCACGCCCTTAAATACTAAATAAATTAATATATTATAGTTGAGTTAAAATATATAAATTTAGTTAATAAATTATCGTTTAAAAATAATAAAATAGAAATAAAATATTGATAAAAAAATTAAAAAAAACATTCTACATTTTCTTCAATATAAATATTTAAGTTTTTACATATATTATCCGTCGTAGGAACTTAGCTTAGGTTTTGTTTATATTAGCATATAACGTTTCTTTAATTCTATAATCTATTAAAAAATAAAAAAAGAATGGTTAATTATAAGATATATATTTATTAAAATTTAATATTCACAGGATTTGCTATTAATTTTCCTTCTCGCCATAATTTATAAGGATTTTGAACCCATTTTGCTACTGCATTATTTTTTGTAGCGTTTAAAACTAATCCTATAATATAATCATCACCATATATTTTTGCATAATCCCACTGTTTTTTTGAGATATCAAACCAATCATTGGTGGTTGTAGTAGATTTTATTTCGAAATAATATGTTTTTCCATTAACAATTACATCAAAATCTCGACCTTCACCCACATCTGAACCGCTATTTAACCACCTTACTTTAGCATACTCTTGGTCATTTTTATATATAATATATTCTCCATCCGATTTTTTATCGATAGTTCCATCGGTATTTTTCAAAGTATCCAATAATATCCTTAAATAATAATGTTCGCTCCAATAACCTATTGCATCTAAATACTTTTTATCGACTTTTATATTTTTTTCTCCAGTTTCAATTATATTTTCTTTTGTATTTTTAATGGAACTAGGTTTTTTAGATTTAGTTTTAGATGAAATTTCGTCAACGTGCGCAGGGATGTATTCTTCATACCTTAAGGGTACTGAATATACGTCTTCAAATTCTTCAATATTTAAATTATTTTTTTTAGAAGATTTGTTATTTGACGTGGTGGAGTTTAGACGAATTGATTCTTTTGTAGATTTTGAGTTTTCTTCACACGTGTCGGTATCAATATTTTTAGTTTTTGAAGTATGAGTTTTAGTAATTTTTGGTTTGTCTGAAGCTTTAAATTGTGTGCTATTTATAATTTTTTCAGGATTCTGACTATTTTCAACTTTATTTATGGATGAGATTGGTTCGATGACTGAATTAGGTAATACTTCTGAAATATTTGATTCAGGAGTAGTCATATTTGATATAATATGGTCTAATTCGTATAATTTATCCGCAGGTAGTTTTTTCACACCACTTTTTAATGCATAATTTTCCGTTTCCGTTTCTGATTTTAAAAACATATAATTAACAAAACTTTCTAGTCCAATCTTTTCTTGAATTTTTTTACATAGTAAATTGTTTATTTCTTCATAATTTTGTGATAGAATGGTATTTTTATCCAATATTATTTCAAAATTATTCGAAACATATATATTGGGATAATCGATGTAATTTTCATTTTCTAAAGCGTAGTTTACTTTTAGATTTTCAGATGTATTTACTGAGATATTTAAAATTTTCTGCAAAATATTATCTGCAAGTAGTTTATCGTAGTATTCCGTTTTTTTCCAATAACAATATCTACAAACGTATTCTGATAATATTTGATATTTTTTAGAATATTCATCATGAATATCATACTTACAACAAATTTGTTCCAGAACATTTTCAGATAATTTATTGAAAGATACATTTTCTAAAAATTTTGATATATTTTTATCTTTTGGATATTTTAAAAAATTAAATTTTTCACTGTCAAATTTTTTTTGTAGGTTGAAATTATCGCCATAATATATTTCAGAAATCTTTTTAAATTTTCCGTTTTCACATAGTAATTTAATATTTTCAAGATATTTATTTAAATCCGTCTCATTTATCAATTTATTTGTTATTTGAGTATTTAATTCTTCATAACATTTGAATATCATATTTTCATTTTCTGAAGTGGGTTTTAATTTAGATACTTCTTTTAATTTATTGATAATTATAGTAGCTTCGACTCTTTGATTTATTTTTAATATATTAACAAATAAATTTTTCAACTTAGGATATTCTTTAGAAATTCCGATGCAATCTTCAAATAAATAACTACAATCTTCCCAGTACAATTCATTCATTGAATAAAATTTATTTTTAGAATGTAAATATACTTTAAAATTTTCTTTTAGTTCTTTAATTAATTCGTCATCCGCTTTTATTTCAAAAAGTTTTTGTAGTGAACTTAGATACTTACGATATTTATCAGTATTTGTATCTTTTCTGTCATTTAATGAATATAGTATATTAAGCAGTGATTTACTGGTTATTTCACTATTAATCCCAAGGAATTCTGCAAAGTCTTTTGATATATCTTTGATATATTTAACGTCATTACCTAGTGTTTTTTTTAGCCCCTCATCCTTATCCGTATAAATATTCTGGGCATATTCTAATTCACTGTTAATATTTATCCATTTTGAATTCAATAATTTAGAATACCAATCTGAAATACATTTCTTTTCATTCCATTTTCTATAAAAAAATTTATGAGTGTATTTACTACGATCCATATAATAATCTTGATTTTCTTCCAATATTTTGAATAAAATTTTTGATTTTTCTATATTTATATTATCCAATATTGCAATAATGTCTGGGGAAGATAATTTCGTATATTTTCTAAAATTATTTTTATCACGTGTTTTATGGGCTATTTCCTCTTCTTTTTTAACTAAAGGTATGGAATTTGAGAACGCTTGAAAGAAATCTAGTAACTCTACATCTTTTAATGTATTTTTATTTATGATTTTACTAATTTGATTTTTATATTTTGCTTTTTGACGATTTTTTTTAGTATTTCCTTCTACATCTTTTAATTTTTTATGCAAATCCTTAAATTTTAATACATTATTTATATTATTTTTTTTCATATATTTTTTAGATAAGAATGGTACTTTTATACCTTCAAATAATTTTTCTAAATCATAATATTGGCCATAATCTGGATTATTATAATAATTTGATAAATAAGTATTTCCTATTACACAATATTGATTATCTTCGGTTATTACAAGTAAATTCCATTTAATTTCCTCAAACAATTCTTCATCCATATTATTAAGGTTATCTGTAATGTAAGCTATGTAAGATTTAGATAAAGATTCATTTATAACTGGGTTTTCACCCAAGTTTTCATAATACTTTAAGATATGAGATTTAACAATGTTTTCAGGTTTTGGCTCGATTAAGCCATAATTTTTTAAAAATGTGGTTACTTCTTTATTATTTCCAATATCTTTTTTAATAATTCTTAATTTATTTTCAAAACTATAACCTTTAGATTCAGATAATGGAAAGTATATATTATCTTTATTACAGTTAGATAACGTGTTATTTTCTAATGGTATTAATGGTAATTTTTTAATTAAATCAAGAGGTAACTTAGAATCTTCTAAATATTTATATAAATTTACAAACCATTCATTTCCTTTTCTAAGAATATTGTCTTTTTTTTCATTATTAAGATAATCAAATAATTTATAATCATCAAATAAATCTAATCCAAGTTCTGAACTCACTTCTTTTAGTAATTTTGGTTGAACTGAGGAATTTAAATATTCTAACTTAAAATGATGCATCAACTCTTCGTTGGTTAATATTTCCCTTATTTCATCTTTATTTTTTGTACGTTTAACCTCCGAAGGTTTTTTCCAGTTTTCATCCTCCGTATATATACAATTTATTTTTTGCATTTGTTTATATATTGCCGTTACAACGGGCTTAAAAAAATTATCTGTGATTTCTTGTTTTATTGGCAAATATTTATAAAATAATTTTAAATCAGGATCCTCTTTAAAATTTTCAATATTTTTTACAAAAATTTCTGATAAATTATCTCTTAAATGTATATTCCATTTTACTGTTTTTGGGATGTCATCCCTACTTGCGTTTAATATAAAATCCGCATTTATTATAAATTTAAACCCATAGTCTTTGATAGGTAAATAGTTATAAAATTTCTGAGTTTCTAATTTATTTATTAATGGTAGGGCCATAGATATTTTAGTTTGATGATTATCCCTTCCATCGTTAATATCTTCAGGAACGTTGATTATTTCTTCAAATAATTTCCATTTGGTTTCTTTTTCATTTTCATATATTTTAAGAGTGTTATTAACTCCTTTAATTTTTTTATATACTTTTTTATGCCCATATATTTCATTGTAAATTTCTATACTTTCTAGTTTTTTTAAATATATTAATATGGATGATTCAATCATATCCATATATTTTTTAATTTCATTATACCTATTCACGGAAAATGGTAATACCATAGTTGTTATGGATGTGTCCTGAACATAATCTGGTATTTTATTAATTTTATGAGGATATAATAAAGATTTTGGCTCTTCTTTATTATAATCAAATTTAAATGCTTTATTATTCGAATAGATTTCGGGTGAGTTAGATATTGCAAATACTGATTTAAAACCCACTCCTTTTTCACCAATATAATCTCCAGATTTTTTTGTACTACCCCCAATATTACATAATGCTTTTACATTTTCGTCTAAAAATCCTACTTCGTTATTTTCAATTATTAGTTTATCATTATATAACTTAAAACGTAAAAATGGTTTTGAATCCGTTGGGTAAGTATTATCATCAGCATTTTGAATCAATTCATATATAAATTGAGTTTCTTCAGAAAATATAGTTTTTACTATTTTACTAACATTATCCATAAAATTAGCATATGTATTTTCTTCATGAGAATTAATGTTTTTAAAATCTTCCCGTATTTTGTCTATAATTTCATTATTAATCTTGAACTCCATAATTTCCCTCGTATTATATACTAATATGTAATAACATATCTACGATACCTAATAACTTAATAAAATTGACATATAATAGTTATAATATATATTTACTATGATATAAAAATAGTCCTACGTACTCACAATATTAAGGACTAACAAAATATCGTTTTAAAAAAAGTTTCCTCACAGGTTGCAGGACCACGATATAAGCAACGGTTTTAGTCCTGCGGATTAAATTAAGACGTATCTCGATGGATTATTGAGTTAGGATATTGAAATTTGGTAAAAATACCCCATTTAGCAATCTAACTAAAAATAAGTTGCTTGACAGCTTTCCGGACTGCTAATCCCGTTGAGCTCTGCTCAACCCGCGTTCAAATCGCGGTCTCCGCGTATTCTTTTATTGAAGTTTTATTTAAGCTTAGTTTTAAAATCTGTTTTATTTAAGTTTCTTATTATAAAAAAGTAGTTATTTTATAGTTTTATAGCTTTATTTACGTACTTTATATGCTTATTTTTTTAAAATCCATCTACGGGCTTATTGAACTTATTTTTTAATTTAAAGAGTTTTTAAAGAAAATCTCAAAAAGGCACCAAGTAAACTATTCTCCGTTGGGGCTATAAAGAGCATAGCTTAGTAAGGACCTGTAAAGTTTACTCACACTACACGGGATTAAAAACATTTCACCCCATATCGTTAATATATCGAAGTCCCTCGATATATGTAGTCCCGTAATTTAGTGTGCGGGACTATATAAAATAGGGTAATCCCGCAAACGAAATGAATAAAAATGAATAATTATTAAACATTTAAGTTAATAGTTAAGCGGGTTTTTTTAGTCCCACTTATAAAAAAAGTAAATAATAAATAATTAGATATGCTTCACAGCATCTAACTCGGAGAACTTACCTTTAATTAATCTAAAGATATTAATAGGTTCATCTCCAAAAGTTACTTCGATGCAGGTTTTATCTATTTCAAAGACCTCTCGAACTTTTACAATTTTTAAATCAAATAATAAATCTCTTTTATCGTAATAAACTGATACTACATCGCCTAAGTCCCAATCTGAACCATATTCAAATGGTTGATTTAAAACTTTACCTTTTAAAACTATTTTTTCTTTGTATTGATTTAACTGTTGAATTCCTCGATTAATCAACTCTTCTTCTTTTAAGTCTTTAGCATCTAAAAAGACTTCTTTTAATTCTTCAGATGAAGAATTATTGTAGGTTTTTATAATTCTATTAAGACCTTCACCACTTCCACCTATGTAGATAAAGTTTTTAGACTCTGAGAGCTCTTCTTGATATTCTACATCGGTAATATTACCAAAACGATTGGAGAATTCAACAATTTGATTAATATCTTGATTGTACGTCCGATTTTTACTTTCTACAATATCATAGATTAAAGAACCATCTTTATAATATACTCGCTGACCTAAACCCGATAATTGAGCAATTTTAATTAAAGTATCATAAAGATTTTCATATCTTGCTTGATATTCAATTGCTTTACCTCTTGAATTATCGGAAGATACAACTAACTTTTCATAAACTCCAGAACCTCTTAAACAGTTCGTAACATAATGTTTTAAAACTGTTTCAGCACTTGAATTTATTGAATCATGAGTTTGTCCCGATAATGGAACAATTATCCTATCTTTAAAGATTGCTAAACCTGTTTCTCCTTTAATATCGCAGAAAGTTTCTTTATCATTTATCGAAGTAATCCTACCAATTTTATCATTCATTAAAATGTATTTGCCCATTTTTAAAGATAAAGCTTTATTATTTAATGGTAAACGAAGTTCAAAAGTCCCTGCTTCGTAGAAACTTCTATCCCAAATGATAGAAATTGGTTCAAGGATTTCTTCAACTTCAAAATCACCATTTAATACTTTAATTATTGGGATTCTGTAATCCTTGGCAGGTACGGTATGGTGGACTATAAACGGTTTTGAAAAGCCCAAGTTTCCATTAACGTCTTCAACTTGAATATATATTTCATAATCTTGATATTCATCCATTTTTAATTCAAATTGGTAGGTATTATTACTAATATAATCTAAATCTTTGTAATATTTATTATTTATAAAAGCTTTAACTGATTTAATAGTATAATGACTTTTAACAGTACTTGGTAGTCTAATACTGTTTTCAGTTGTGTATTTTTCTTTTAACGTACTAATGTTAAACAATTCTACAATATTTACAAATATTTCATCAGAATAACTTACATTATTTTGTAAATCTGTAGCTTTAAGCTTTAATGAATATGTTCCTTTATTCTTAAGGTTTAATATTGTTGAATATATTTCTGAACCATTAAGTGAAGTTACTTCTTTACCATTAATAAGTAATTTTACATCTTTAACTCCTGAATATCTATCGATTACTCTTGCAGCCATTGGAATATTGTAAGTTTCACCAGTATATATTAAATCTAACTTAGAATCAACTATAAAATTTGTAATTATTGGTGGTTCTTTATCCATTACAACTAAAGTTATTGGAACACTCGTTCCAAGGTTATTTGAACTATCTTTAGCTTTAATTAAAACTGAATAAGTGCCTGGTTCCAATCCATTTAAATTGAAATTATAAATATTTCCTTCCTTACTTTGATAATCATCGTAATATGTTCCATCTAAATATATTTCTGCTTCTAAAACTTGTATGTTATCGGTAATTGTAGCAATTATTGATATTGGAGTTAATGGTTCAACATTTAATAAAGTATCTGGATTTACCACTATTATGGGTTCTTCAGTATCTTTAATGGTTATTTGTTTTGGACTTGATTCAATTGTATTTTCATAAAAATCTTCTGCAAATATCTTGCAATTATAATTGTTTATATTCGCAGGTAATGATAAACTAACCTCATACTGAGTAGTTGATGGATTATAACCCATTATATATTCATTTATACCATTATTATCTAGATTAGTAATTTTAAGTTTAACATCTTTAACTCCCGAATCATCAGTAACACTTGCACTAATTTTAAACTCTTGGTCTTGATTTATTGATATTGGAGTTGTATCGAAAGTAATTAGGGGTGGTTTTTTATCTGAGCGTATGCTATTATATAACTCAGTTATTTGATTTGGAGTTAAAGCACAATTCCATATGGCGGCTTCGTCTATTATTACATCATAATACATTGTAGAAGAGTTAGAACCCCATGTAATACCAAAACCCGCAATATTATCTTTTTGGGGTTTTAAATCACAAGTTTCTTGATTTAATTCAAGGTGAACTCCTCTTGTCGTAGTCTGTTCAATACCATTAATATATATTTTCATAATTTCATTATCCCTAATACAAACAATATGGTTCCAACCCTCAGAAATTGTATTATTTGTAATGTACCAAACATCATTATAATCATTATCATAACTAGCGTTAATAGTTCTAATTTTAAATTGTATTTTATTATCATCAAGAACCGAAACACGAACTCTATCTCTCCAAGTATCTGATATTGTACTATTCCACCAGGTTTTTTCACCATATAATGACTTATATGAATTTGTAACATGATGATTATACCATAAAGAAATCGTAAAATATCGATTTATATCTTTTGGAGTTGTTTTAACATACCCTCCTGAAGAACTTGTTTTAACTGCACCGTTTTTTATTCCATTTACAAACGTTGTATTTATATAAGTACCATTATCTAAACCAGTTTCATCTTTAGCAATGGTACCTGAAGTCTCATCAAATTTATAATATGATAATAAATTAGTTGTAGGAAATGAATTATCAGATGTTTCATTATTTGAATTTCCTGGGTCATATACTACCATTTTAACACCTTAATTAAATTATTATTAAAATATTTAAAAAATAAAAAATAAAATATTTTTTTAAATTATATTAGTGTTTCAAAAGATACTGAAATTCCGGCGCTACCATGACTATCATCATCATTTACACCACAATGCATACCTACTTTATAATTTGGCTTAATACCCCTAATCACTTCTAATTTTTGAGAGTTCTCGGCACCCAATGATGCAGAATACGATACTGCACCATTATCATCATAGAGAGCAAAATGGGCATAACCAGTATATCCTGTAGTCATGCTAATGGATATTTTCACTAAGTTCGTATTGCTAAAAGTATGGGATACAGAAGGTCCATTTTTGCCCGAGCCATATATGCTATTTGAATAAATCACCTCACCAGGCGTTATATTTTCCAATAATACTTCTCGAATATTTTCTCTTAATACTAAATTATCCATGTTTAACTGAGATAAATGAATTTCAGTTCTATTTTGAAAGTCTTCAAACCAATTTTCAATAGCTTCTTCCTGATTTGACGAATGCATAACTCCACAAACTGCTTCATCTGTTCTTTCATCGATTATATCTTCAGTGGTTAAATAATTTCTACCCCCTGTAAGTTTAACTTGAGCAAGTGAAAGTTCATAAATATTGTCATTTCTTGTTAATATAGGTGGTTGGGGATTGTCAGAAAGTTCACCTGTTAGGAGCATTATTTTAATGTTTCTATTCGATTCAGAGTTATCGAGTCTTAAAACTATTCTATCGATTCTATTTTGCCCGGGGGATAAAGCCATGTGTGAAAATTCTATGGCTTCAGTATTTTTATAATACTTACCGTTAATCATTGCAGTTCCTGCACTAACTGAAGTTTTCATATTTTGCCCATTTGCAGAAACTTTCAAATTATCATAAAGACCACTTACTCCATTAGAGACGAACATTTTGAAAAAATCTGCAAAATCTTCCGCATTATAAAGCCTTTCGTCAGCACCTACGCTGTCAAATGGCATTGAAAATTCCATTTTATCACCTAAATGAAATATTTTATAAATTTAATTGTTAAATTGTTAATTAGTCGTTAAATAACGAATTAATGAATTAATGAATTATAATAAAGATTTAATAATTTTAAATACGTCGAGTGTTTTATTAAAATATTATTTTGTAAAAAAATAAAAGATATTTATTTTAAAACAAAATCTTTCTTATTTTTAATCAACTACCAAATATAATTTTCTTTATATGAAATAGATAGATTACCGACTTCTGATTCGTTTGCAGTTGTGTATTCTATTTCATTTCCACCCACTCGAAGTTTAAAGAGTCTTGAATCTGGATTTAAGTAGTTAAAAGCTCTTAACTTTGAAGTTTCAGTTAAGAGCTCAATATTTTTATTTTTTGTATCGATTATTAGTTTTTCGTGAACCGTTAAAGATTTTCTTAATTTTATAATTTCATTCGTTGTATTGTTTTTAATCTCAATCGGTGCAGTCATCGGTCCTGAAATCACAAGTATATAGTCAACGTCTAAATCTCCATTATTTTCAACGATTGTAGAACTTAAACGGGTTCCCATTGGTACACCATCGCTGGTTGTAGAAAAAGGAAATTTAAACAAACCCGTTGAAGAAGTTACTTCTTTTTTAATTAGTTTTGACTTTAATATTGGAGCGGGGCAATAGATTTCAACTAAAAACTTTTGATAATCGTAAGTTGAGTATTCAAACTTTGGAACTGCATTTGCTATAAATTCGATTGATTTTTCAATTTCATTTTCAATATATGTTAAAGTTCCTTTTTTCTTTGGATTGAATACCTTTCTAAGCAAATTGATGTTTTCTTTAATATTTTCTGTAATGATACCTTTCAATTTAAATTTTAAAGGTTTTAATTGATTATCCACATAAATTTCTCCATCAACAAATGGGGATTTTAAAGTATGAACCTTTGATTTAATTTCTGAAGTACCAGGCAATCCTAAAAATATGACTTCAAAATCTTTTTCACCCATTAATAACTCATGGTTATCTGTTTTGACCTTTATTTTCATCATAATAAATCACCTGAGTTTAAAGCCGCAGTGTATTCTTCGACCTGCTCCAGCATTTCAGATAATGATTTTATTTGAGGATTATTAATCGTAAGATTTATATTATTTTTTTCTTTATCCTTATCTTTGTCTTCACCTTCATGTGCAGGCTTGAAAAATTCAGTTTTAAGCTTTTCTATCTCGGCTATTGCATTTTTAAGTTCATCTGCACCTGATAATTCTATTTGATATGCGGAAAAATCAACTTCTTCTAACAATTTTATAGGTTCTACTCCAGGAAGTGCTGCTGCATTGATACGTCGTATTAAGGAATTTGCCATATTTACGATATTATTTAAGCTGGATTCGACAAACTCTAAAATACCATTCCAAGCATCTTTTATAATTGAAGAAACATTAATCCATAAATTTATAACGAATTTTGCAAAGTTTATCAGATTATCTACCATTGGCTCGATGGATTTTAACATATCTGCCCATATTGTATCCCAATTATTATAAAGCCATGTTATACCCTTAAATACCCATTCAAATGCCTTAAATGCTTGGGCTACAAACCATGCTAAGGATTTAGCCAAGTTTGTGATAGTAGTCCTAATACCGCCAAAGTCTTCTTCCCATGCTTTAAAAAGCCAATTTATGACTTCTTTAATTTTTTCAAGCCATATTTTACTATTTTCAGATAACCATTGTAATACTGGAGGTATTCCAGTTAGTACATTTGTTAAAAAGTTTGAAATTTGACTAATTAATGAATCTATCCACGAAAAATCCATAGAATCTATTTTTTCACATATGAAATCGAAAAATTCAGTAAAATTGTCCGCACCTGTTTGGAGGCAATCAATGACTGCTATAATAGTATCTTGTACTGCGGTAGAATTTATTATTTGGTCATATAATGAAGTTAAATATTCTACAACCCTGTTAAAAACTCCGGATATTCTTTCTGCTATTCCCCCAAAACTTTCTTTAAGTTTTTCAACTTTTTCTCGAATTCCGCCATAATTTTTTTCCCATGCTTTTTTAAAAGCATCTATTGCGATAGTTATCGTACCAACTACTGCAGCAACTGCCAATAATGGAGGTAACCAAGCTTGTATTGAGACCCCTGCAATTGTGGTAAAAATCCCTGCTAAAACTGGTTGTAATATAGTGCATAATTCTATAACCGATGTAATTGCAATAAGAATATTTGAAATATCGCCCATATTAGCCCCAATAGCTTCAAACATGCCACCTATCCCTGAAGAGTTAGAAGAATTTGAACCCTGACCTGAGCTTTGATTTGAACCCTGAGATTGTGTACTATTATTGGAACCACCAATTAGATTTTCCGCACTGTTGAAACCTTCACCAATAGTCCCCATATGTGAACCTACTTCCGCTGTTTTTTCACCAAATTCTTTAATCTTGTCTTTATTGGAAACTATTTTTTCTCCAGCTTCTTCAAAAGAATCGCCTGTTTTATTCCCAAATTTAACTAAGCTTTCTCCTGTAGATTCAATTTTATTTTTCATTTTATTATTTGAGAAAAATGACATAATTGCACGTATGATTGACATCATAGTATTCACCCGTAGGTTATATTTATTTCTTAAATTATAGAATTTAAGAAAATTATGGGGATTCTTAATAAATTAAAACAGAATTTAATTTATAATAGAATATGAATTAATCTAAATGGATTAAAAGTAATTTGAAATTTCTTTTTGATATTGAATAAGTTCATCGTTGGAAATCTTTTGAACACTACTACCTTTAGATTTACTTTTTTCAGAATATTCTTCGTTTAATGAATTAACCAGTACTGCATAATTAATTGAATAACACAGCGTAGAATTCCTTGAAATACCGAGAATATCCGAAGGAAGAACCCCATAACGTTTTGCTATATAATCTATGTTTCTACTGTTATTCCGCACGAAAGTTACTGATACCGTCTGGAACATTTAATTGTTTTAAAACAATCTCATTTGCCAAAAATTCTTTGTCTTCACCAGTTAATTGGTGCCATTTGATACCCGCAGGTTCTACAATGTTATTTTCCACTAATTGGGGGATTTTAGAGAATAAAAGACTACCTTTTTCAGCATTAGTCATTCCAACATCTTTATTTTTTCCGCTTTTTGCATTTTCAGATTCATTGAACATTTTTGCAAATATTACGGGGTCTTCAAAAGCCTCAATTACATCTATTGTGCTAATCGTTTTAATTCTAAAAACTACTCCCGAAGGTAATTTTACTTCCTTTGAACTATTTTTTAAATATTCTTCTACTGTAACCATTTTATCCCATAATTTTCATTTATTTTATGAATATATTCAATATTAAATCATTAAATTTTAAAATATTAATTTTCATTTATTTTAGCTTAATTTTCACTAATTTTTATTACCAATTATGCAATTATTTAAATTATTCCTCTAACAATGGGGGTAATTTTTCAATCAACACAATGTCGTGGTTTGCATTTCCAATAATAAACTTAATTTGCTCTTGAAGTGCTTCTTCCTTACCGCTGGCTTTGAAGTTAGGCTTTTCAAGTATCATAATGTTATTAACCTGGACTGATTGTAAGTATTCATAATTATTTGATGTATCAAATAATGCCAATTGCAATGAGAATTTAGGTACTTTAGTCATTTTCCCATATCTAACACTCGGAAGTGTCTTTATTGACGCAGTTACATTTTTCAAAGTGGCAGGGAATGTTATCTCCGTTATTTTTGAGAATAAAGTAATACCCTTAACTACTTCTATGGCTTCATAGTGCAATTCTTCTTCAACGGGGTTTCCAAAGTAGTCTAACCCTTTAATTAATATTTTATCAGGGGTTATTGGTTGAGAACCAATAAGTTCTAACCTTAATATCGAAGGGCTAGTCAATTGTTTTCCAGATATTTCAGAAATAGTTTCTCCAAACGTGGCGTAAGTTTTAGCCACTCCTGTAGCTGAGTATGATACTACATCTTGTTCAGCACTTGTTTGAGGTACTACACCGTTAAGTGCCATAAAACACCTATGGGTACCTTTAATGGTGGTAATACTACCCTCTGCGTCTATATTTTCACTCACTGACTTTAAGATACCTTCATTAGTTTCAGTAGATATTACACTTTGTTTCATAGATAAATCTACTTCCACATAAGCTATTCTTTCAGATTTAACCTTATCATTAATAGTTAAAAATCCTTTACCCATCAATTTGTAATTGTTTAACTGATTAATGTCTAATCCTGGTGGTTGTGCATATCCCATTTTACTCACCTTTTGTAATTATGCCTATTTATCCTTATTTGGTATTTTTAATCTTATTTTATAATTTTTATATAATATTAGTTTATTTAACTAGATAATTTTGGAATTTATATATTATTAAATTTTTAATTTTATATTTATCAATAATTTAAAGTATGTAATATCTAATTTATCGAAATTACATACATTAAGACATTTAGAGGTTATTTATCTATTATTTATCTATTATTTTAAAATAAATAGTAATTTTGTAGGTTTATTATTTACAAATTTAATGATATTATTCTAATTATTAATTAAGAGTATTAAATCATGTAAAATAACAATATTTTAGCGGATAATTGATTTTAAACTTAAAAATGTTAAACAACTAAAAACTTAGTTACATTTTACATTGTTTTAGGTGCTTTTCTTTTAAGTTCTGAAATTTCTTCATAGAAATTATCTTTTTCGACAGTTTCTTTTGCTATTTTATTCATTCTGAACTCTAAAAGTTCTCTTTCTAAGTATTTAATGTCTTTTTTTACAGATTCTAATTCTATATCTTTTTTAATAGATTCTACTTCATCTCTTGCAATGAATCTTACCAAATCTCTTTGTGTATGTATTAATTGTTCGCTATCGTCTTTTTTGCTAAATAGTCCCATTATTTCACCTTTAGTGTGTAGCTATTTACGTCAGCAACTATGTTGCTAAATTAAAAGCACAATGGGACTTTATAAAGTCCAAGATTAGATTCAAAAATTAGACTTTATAAAGTCTGACTACAAAACACATGATAAAACAAAGTATCAAGAATTTGTGAATAATATCTTCATTTGGTAGGGATTAAAAATTAAATTTATAATGTAATATTAAAATAAGGACAAAAAAATTGTAAAATTTTAAAAAGGTGTTATTTTGACCATAAAAGTAGATAAAAACTTTAAACAGTATCTAATAGCTTTATTCCTATTAGAAATATCTTTAATAGGTTTTCAACAGTATAAAGCTTGTTTAATAACTTTGGGAGTTTACTTGTGTATTTTAGCAGTATTCCATAATTATTATTTTCCAGATTTTGAAAAAGTATTCAATTATAATCTTAAAAAATGTAAATTGGATAATTACAAACGAGTCAAAAAGATTACGCCTCTTGTTAATAATGATAAGAAAGTATCAACAGAACCAAGGGAATCAGAAAATAAAGAAAATTCTGTTTATGAATCTGTTGGAGATGGGTTTAAAAATAGTATTTAGTTATTTTGGCCTTAATCTTACATTAATTCCATTTATAAAGTTCTTGTTTGATTTTATACTTGGATAATAAAATATATATACACACTATGTCCATGATCTTAAAAATCAAAGATTTTTAAAATATCTAAAATCATAGATTTTAGTATAAAGGATTTTTATGAACGGAGTGAATAAAAAGGGTTTCTTATGAAGTTCTTGTTTGATTTCATACTAAGTTAATAATTAATATATGCAAAATAAATCCATCAAAGGATTTTTACGAGTAAAAAGGGTTTGAATAAAATAAGGTGTTTTAAAATGATATTTCCAGAAGTGAAAGAAGAAAAAGAGAAAGAAAATAAATTAAACGATAAAATATTTGATAAATTACTTCCATTTGTAGACTATCCAAATGAAGTTATTTCTAAAAGTCGTAAAAAGGAATTAATAGATTCTTTAGATGAGTTAATCGGTGAATGTTCAATTAATGAAGAGTTAAACTATAAAAAAGTATTAAATCAATTATATGAAAGTTGCTTTTCTTTAAAAGTAATAAATGAAGTTGAATATACATATTTAATCCAACTTATGACGTTTTATGTTTTATGTTTAAGTTCTGAAATTCCGTTTAAATTTGAAAAAGTTTGTTAATTATTTATTATTTATTTAGTTTTTATTTATTATTTTCATTTAATTTTTTTAACCAATTCCATAATAAATTCTTTATCATTTTTAATATTGTATAATTCCATTAAATTTTTATATTCCCCATATTCTTCAGTTGTTAGTGAAAATTCAACGTACTTTTTAGTTTTTTCATCTTTAATAATATTTAAATAAGACAAATCTTTTAAAAAGTACAATACTAGTCTATTGGGTCCTTCGATTTTTTCAATTATTTCTTTTTTTCGAAGTTGTTTAAGTCGCGAAGATAAATGACTCGAACCTTCATTTAAATTATATGCTTTTTTTAGTTCCTTTGAAGAAATAACGCCCCCATTTTCAACTATTTTATCCAATATCTCGCTTTGTGTTACCACTAACTTCACCCATATCTTTTGTTTTGATTTTAAGCTCCCCATTTCTTTCAGAAATTTCTAAAAAGTCTTTATAGTAATTAGCCACATTTTTTATTATTTTAAATGCCGTTAAATTATTCATTACACGTCCCCTTTAAACTATATTGTTTCCTAACTTATCATCTATATCTCTATAATCTTCTATTATATAATAGTTATCATTTATGATAACAGTTAACATTATAACAAACTGTATATACGTGTAAATCCATAGTATATTACGAATAATATTATTTAATTTATTTATTGCTAAATTAATACAATGATAATAAAATATGTATTAATATGAAAATAATAAAAATTTAAAAAGGTATAGTATGATATTAAAATCCCTATCCAAATCAAATATGCGCAAGATTTTGGAAATAATAAAAGAACATGAACAGATATACTTTGGGGAATTAATGGATATTTCTGAAATATCAAAAGGAGCTTTGGGGCGGGCTATTCGAGAATTATATGAATTAAAGATTATAGGTAAAAAAGAAGTAACTGGGACTTATAAATTTCCTAGGACATATTACTACTTAACCCCGATAGGTAAAAAAGCTTTTGAGATATTTAATTTGGGGGATGAATTAGATAACGAAATTATGAATTTTAATGTCCAAGTATTGGAAAATAATGGGGTAATTGCAAATAAAATAGAAAATCTAGAATTTTCAATAAATAATTGTGAAAAAAAGAATTAAATCCTAAACCTATATATTTTATTAAATACATCTAAATTATATAGTAAATTTAATAAACTAATTAATTTATAGGTCATGATATTATGAAAAATCTAAAAAAATTAGAGAATGATAAATTCGCAGTGAAAGATGTTGCAGAATTAATAGATTTTGAAGATTTTGAAGAATCTAAAAAAAGTAAGTTAAATGTTAAAATAAATAATGGAGTAATTGCAAATAAAATAGAAAATTTAACTTTTAAAAAATAATTCTTTGTCCTCAGTTGAGCAACTTTGAGGATTTTAAGCAGGATTATGAATTTGAAAAATTTAAAAAGAACTACAACGATGAATTAATGGAAGAACGTCACGAAACTTTTGAAAAAACGTATTTAAACATATGTTCTATAATGGGCAAGTTTATAAGTCAATTAACTATTTTGGATTTTAAAAATGAACCTAAAAAAAAAGAAATTTTAGAAATTATCGATATTTTAGAAATTGAATTAATAATTTTAAAAAATTATTTTAAAAAATTATAATGAAACTTTTGAAACTTTTTTCAAAAGTTTCATCAAAAAGGATTAAACCAATACTGATTTACCGTCAACCCATTCTACAGTTATAGGTTCGTCAGGTAACTCAGTAAGAGTTTCAAAATATTTTAAAGCAGCTTCAGTTCCTAA